>JAPOQB010000222.1 GCA_026710965.1 Deltaproteobacteria bacterium
GGGTCGTTCTTGGTGGGGTGGATGCAATCGACAGGGCAAACATCGACACAAGCCGTGTCCTTGACATCGACACAGGGCTCGGCAATCACGTAGGTCATTCACTTCCTCCTGGGGATGCTGGTGTTGTCCCGTACCTCGTCCGTCGTCTCCGACACCGCGCCTAGTGCCGCGGTTTTCCACCTGATTTGCCACCGGAGGCGGTTAATTTTTGGCTAACAAATAGCCCCGTTCAAGTCAAGCGCGAGCCGTTTCGGGGGCTCCTTCCGCGGCCTCGCCGGCGCTCTTGCGGGGCCGCTTCCGCGGCGGCGTGTGGGTCGCCGTGCCGTAGAACATCTCGGCGCATTCCATGAGCGTCTCGGACACCGTCGGATGCGGATGGACGGACTCGGCCAGGTCCCGAGCGGTCGCCCCCATCTCGATGGCCAGCACTCCCTCGCCGATCAACTCGCCGGCGCCGGCGCCGGCGATGCCCACGCCGAGGATACGCTCCGTCCCGGGTTCGAGGATCAGTTTCGTCACCCCTTCCGGGTGATCGAGCGTGAGGGCCCTTCCGGAAGCGCCCCAGAGGAACTTCACGACCTCCACCGCCACTCCCTTGGCCTTGGCCTCCCGTTCGGTGAGCCCGCACCAGGCGACCTCCGGTTCGGTAAAGACCACCGCCGGTATGACCACGTCGGCGATGGTGCTGGCCTCGCCGGCGATGACCTCCACCGCCACCCGGGCCTCCTTGGTGGCCCGGTGCGCCAGCAAGGCGCCGCCGTTGGCATCGCCGATGGCGTAGATGGCCGGATCGCCGGTCTGCTGCTCATCGTTGCACTCGATAAAGCCGTTGGCGCCGATCCTGACCCCGGTGTTTTCGAGGCCCAGGTCCTCGTAGCTGGGCGTGCGGCCCACGCTCACCAGCACCCGGTCGTAGGTCTCCTCGCGCTTGGCGCCGTTGACCTCCATGGCCACCTTGATCTTTCTCCCGCTGGTGGCCATGCGCAGCACCTTGGTCTTGAGGCGGATCTCCTTGAACAGGGACTCGGCCGCCTTGGCCACCGGCCGCACCAGGTCGGCGTCGACGCCCGACAGCAGTTCGTTCAGCGCCTCCACCAGAACGATCTCGCTCCCCAGCCGGCCATAGACCGTCCCCAGCTCCATGCCGATGTAACCGCCCCCCACCACCAGCAGCCGGCCCGGGACGTCCTCGAGCTCCAGGGCTTCGGTGGAGGTCATGATCCGCCGGTTTCCCAGATCGAAGGCGGCCGGCATCGCCGGCCTGGACCCCACCGCGATGATGGCCTTGTCGTAGTTGATGAATTGCTGGCCCTCGGGTGTTTCCACCCGGAGGGTCCGGGAATCCTCGAAGTGGCCGCGGCCGTGGAGCCGCTGGACGCCCCGCCGCGAACAGAGCCCGTCCAGGCCCTGGGCGAGCTTGTCGATGACGGACCCCTTCCACTGCCGCAGCTTGTCGAGCTTGACCTTGGGCTTGCCGAAGGTGACGCCGCGGGCTTCCGACAACGCCGCCTCGTCGATGACATGGGTCGCGTGAAGGAGGGCCTTGGACGGGATGCAACCGCGGTTGAGACAGACCCCTCCGAGGCGCTCGTCCCGTTCCACCAGCAGCACGCGCTTGCCCATATCCGCCGCATAGAAAGCCGCGGCATAGCCCCCTGGGCCGGCCCCGACCACGACGATTTCGGTTTTGATGGGTTCCACGGATCTCCTCACCGATCAAGTGTGCGGTCTCGTCAAGACAACACCGCGCGGTTTCGTTGCCGGTTCACGAGACCGGCCACTTGATGTCCGCTTCGGGATAGTCTTCCAGATAGCGCACGATCTCACGCAGGAAACGGGCTCCGTCGGCCCCGTCGATCACCCGGTGATCATAGGAGAGCGCCAGCGGCAGCACCAGCCGCGGCACCACCTTCTTGTCCCGCACCACCGGCCGGTGCACGCCCCGCCCCATGCCCAGAACCGCCACCTGCGGCCTGTTCACGATAGGCGTGAAATAGGAACCGCCGATGCTCCCCAGGTTGGAGATGGTGAACGTCGCCCCCTGCATCTCGTCCGCCGACAGCCTGCGCTCCCGGGTCCTCTCCGCCAACTCGTCCAGCTCCCGCGAGAGGTCCAGCAGGTTCTTCTTGTCCACGTCACGGATGACCGGCGCGATCAAGCCCGCCTCGGTGTCCACCGCCACCCCGATGTGCACGTAGTCGCGGGTAACGATCTCCAGGGCCTCATAGTCGACGCTGGTCCTGAACGACGGATGCTTGTGCAGGGCCGACGACGCCGCCTTGATGGCGAAAGAGGTCAACGTCAGCCGCGCGCCGGACTTCTCGTAGGCCTTGGCATACCGTTTCCGGAGGTCCATGAGGCCGGTGATGTCCGCGTCGTCCAGCTGGGTTACGTGGGGGACGGTGGTCCAGGACTCGGTCATCCGCTGGGCGATGGTACGCCGGAGCGGCGACATCCTCTCGCGTTTGCTGGGGCCCCACTTGGTGAGGTCCAGGGTCTGGAAGACGTTGACCGCCGGCTCCGCCGCAGCAGTGGACGGCGTGGGCGCCCGTTGCTGGAGCCCCTGGATGTAGCTTCGGACATCCGCCATGACGATACGGCCGCCGCGCTGGCTGCCCTTCACCCGGGTCAGATCGATGCCCAGCTCCCGCGCGATCTTCCGCACCGCCGGCGGGGCCGGCGGCGGCGCGCCGCTGGTCGAGGCGTGGACATGAGCCTCCGATGGGACCGGTACCGGCGCCTCCGCCGGAACCGCGGCCGGGGCTTCCACGGCGGGCGCCGGCGTGGGCGCCGCGGCCGGCCTGGAAGCCCCGTCCTCGTCGATGGTCACCAGCACCTGGCCTACCGACACCACCTGACCCACTTCCACGTGTATGCGGGCCACCTTGCCGGAGCCGGTGGAAGGAATCGGCGCCACAGCCTTCTCGTTTTCGAGCTCCAGAAGGGTCTGATCCAGTTGGACCTGATCTCCTTCCGCGACCACGATATTGACGACGGTACCGGCGTCTGCCCCTTCGGCCAGTTTGGGAAGCGTTACATCCATGTTGGTACGGTTGGTTGGTTAGTTGGTTAGACGGCCATTTCGGGATGGGGCTTGGCCGGGTTGTAGCGCAGTTCGCGCATGGCCCGCGTCACCACCGATTTCTTGATCCGGCCTTCCCGGCACAGGGCGTACAGCGCCGCGATCACCACCGACTCCGCATCCACCTCGAAATAGCGGCGTAGCCGGGGCCGGGTGTCGCTGCGGCCGAAGCCGTCCGTCCCCAGCGTCATCAGACCGCCGGGCACCCACGGCGCGATCTGGTCCGGTACGATCTTCATGTAGTCGGACACCGCCACGAAAACCCCCTCCTCCGGCTCCAGCAACGATTCCAGGTACGACTTGCGCGGCTTTTCCTCCGGGTGCAAGAGGTTCCAGCGCTGGGCCTGCTGGGCGTCGCGGCGCAGGAGATTGTAGCTGGTGGCGCTCCAGACGTCGGCGGCGACGTCGTAGCGGCTTGCGAGGATTTCCTGGGCCCGGAGCGCCTCGAACAGGAGCGGGCCGCTGCCGAACAGATGGGCGCGGACCATTTTCCCGTTGTTGTCGGCGCGCTTGAACTTGTAGAGCCCCCTGAGGATGCCCTGCTCGACGCCCGGAGGCATGGCGGGCATCTCGTGGTTCTCGTTGTACAGGGTGAGATAGTAGAAGACGTCGTCACGACGCTTGTACATGCGCCGCAGGCCGTCCTGGACGATCACCGCGATCTCGTAGGCGAACGCCGGGTCGTAGGTGAGCAGGGCGGGGACCGTGCTCGCCAGCAGGTGGCTGTGGCCGTCGGCGTGCTGCAGCCCTTCGCCGTTCAGGGTGGTGCGTCCGGCGGTGGCGCCCAGCAGGAAGCCCTTGGCCTTGCTGTCGGCGGCCGCCCACATGAGGTCCCCGATGCGCTGAAAGCCGAACATCGAGTAGAACGTGTAGAACGGGATCATGGGCGTGCCGTAGTTGGCGTGGGCCGTCCCGGCGGCGATGAAGGACGACATGGCCCCGGCCTCGCTGATGCCTTCCTCGAGGAGCTGGCCGTCCCGCGCCTCCTGGTAGTACAGCAGCGTCTCCCGGTCCACCGGCTCGTACAACTGGCCCTTGGATGAATAGATGCCCACCTGGCGGAACAACGTGTCCATGCCGAAGGTCCGGGCTTCGTCGGGGATGATGGGTACGATGTTCCTGCCGATGCCGGGATCCCGCAGCAGCTTGCTCAGCAGTCTCGCGAACACCATGGTGGTGGAGACCCGGGCCTCCGAAGAGCCCTTGTGGAACTCCTCGTAGGCCGCCTCTCCGGGCACCGGCGACGCTTTCATCTTCCCGGACCGCCTGGGCAGGAACCCTCCCAGGCTCTTGCGCCGTTCCAGCAGGTAGCGAGTCTCCTCGCTCTCCAGCGGCGGCCGGTAGAAGGGCGCCTCCACCACGTCCTCGTCCGGCAGCGGCACGCCGAAACGGGTGCGGAAGTCGCGCAGCTCCTTCTCGTTGAGCGCCTTCTGCTGGTGGGTGATGTTGCGCCCCTCGCCCGCCTCGCCGAGGCCGTACCCTTTCACCGTCTTCGCCAGGATCACCGTGGGGGTGCCCTTGTGGCGCAGCGCCGCGCGGTAGGCCGCGTACACCTTCTGGGGATCGTGCCCCCCCCGGGACAGCCTGCGGATCCCGTCGTCGCTGAGATGATTCACCATCTCCAGCAACTCGGGATGGGTGCCGAAGAAGTGCCTGCGCGTGTAGCTTCCCGGCGCCACGGAATACTTCTGGAAATCCCCGTCCACCGCCTTCTCCATCCGCTCCGCCAGCAGCCCGTGGGTGTCGGCCTCGAGCAGCGGGTCCCAGTCCGAGCCCCAGATGACCTTGATCACGTTCCAGCCGGCGCCCCGGAACACGCCCTCCAGCTCCTGGATGATCTTGCCGTTGCCGCGTACCGGCCCGTCCAGCCGCTGCAGGTTGCAGTTGACCACCCAAACGAGGTTGTCGAGGTTCTCCCGCGAGGCCAGGGAGAGCGCCCCGGTGGACTCCGGCTCGTCGGTCTCGCCGTCGCCCAGGAAACACCACACCTTCGGCTCCTGCGACAACAGTCCCCGGGCGGCCAGGTAGCGGGCGAACCGCGCCTGGTAGATGGACATGATCGGCGCCAGTCCCATGGACACCGACGGAAACTGCCAGAAGTCGGGCATGAGATGAGGATGGGGATAGGAGGGCAGCCCGCCTCCCTTGGCCAGTTCCTGCCTGAACAGGTGGAGCTTGCGGGGGCTCAGCCGATGTTCCAGATAGGCGCGGGCGTAGTTGCCCGGCGACGCATGGCCCTGAAAATAGACAAGGTCCCCCGGCGCCCCGTCGTCGCCGCCCCGGAAGAAGTGGTTGAAGCCCACCTCGTAGAGGTTCGCCGCCGATGCATAGGTGGAGATATGCCCGCCGATGCCGGAATGAAGCCGGTTGGCCTTGACCACCATGGCCATGGCGTTCCAGCGGACGTAGCTCTTCACCTGCCGCTCGATGCGGCGGTCGCCCGGGTAGGGGGGTTCCTGCTCCCGTGGGATGGTGTTCAGATACGGCGTATTCAGGCTCGCCACGGGGGCGCGCTGCCGGTCGCGGATACGCGTCAGCAGTTGCACCAGCAGGGCATCGACCTGTTCCGGGCCCTTCCGGACCACGTCGCCGAGCAGGGACTCCAGGGAATTCAGCACCGTGTCGTTCGGGGAAACGGCGGCGTCTTCTCCGACGACTTCACCCGGTTCCATCTCAAGGCGGAACTCGTCCTCCGGGGCGAAATTGGCGGGGCTTATGGACTCTTTGGCGCTCATGGCTTTCCAGGGATATTATATCAGGTTTCGCGCAAGCAACAGGTCGTGCGGGGGCAACATATTCGCCGCCGCCCACGCGTGTCAAGTCCTTTGGCGGGGAGCGCAAACCCGCTCCCAAACCACCGGCCGCGACGTGCGGCCTTCACCACGGATTCACCATGCACCGTCTCGACCTCACACTACCGACCCCCGAAGCGAACCTGGCCTGCGACGAGGCGTTGCTCGACGACTGCGAGCAGAAACAGGATCGGGAGATCCTCAGATTCTGGGAGTCCCCCCGGCCCTTCGTGGTCCTCGGGCTTGCCAGCCGCCGGGACCGCGAGGTCGACGCAGCCGCCTGCGCGGCGCGCGGTATTCCCATCCTGCGACGCTGCAGCGGCGGCGGCACCGTGGTCCAGGGACCCGGCTGCCTGAGCTACACGCTCATCCTCCGCATCGCCGGCAACCGTCCGCTGGAGCGCATCGACTCCACCAACGCCTTTATCATGGAGCGCCACGGACACCTGCTGGCGGAAGCCACCGGTTTGCCCATCCGGCACCAGGGAGCCACGGACCTGGCGGTGGGTCAGCGGAAGTTCTCCGGCAACGCCCAACGCCGCCGCCGCCGCTTCCTCCTGTTCCACGGCACGTTCCTGCTGGATTTCTCCATCCCGCTGATGGAAGAGATCCTGCCCTACCCCCCCAAGACGCCGCGCTACCGCCGCAAGCGTTCCCACCGCACCTTTCTCACCAACCTGCATCAGCCCCCGGCGCGCATCAAGGACCTGCTGGCGCGTTGCTGGAACGCCGCACCCGCCGACCCCGACCTGCCGGCCGACGCCATCGCATCGCTGGTGGAAAGCAAGTATTCGGTCCCGGGCTGGAACGAGAGGTGCTAGCAGCCTGTCCGAGGATTCTCAGGCGCAGTGAAAGGGTCCTTCGACTTCGCTCGCCAAGGCTCGCTACGCTCAGGACGAACGGAGAGCTAACACACCGTTCGTCCTGAGCGTAGCGACGCGAAGCGTCGCGAAGTCGAAGGACGCAAACATCCGACAGGCTCCTGGCGGGCACGGAGGGCGAACGCCGGTCACACGGGCGTCAGCCAATGGACATGGCTTTCATCCCGGCCCCGGATGACATCGAAGAAGGCCTGCTGCAGATCGAGGGTCGCCGGTCCGGGCTTCCCGGCGCCGATCATCCGGTCGTCCACCTCCCTGATGGGCGTGACCTCCGCCGCGGTCCCGGTGAGAAAGGCCTCGTCGGCGATGTACAGGGCGTCCCGGGCGAAACGCTCCTCGTGGACCCGGTAGCCCTTGGCCCGGGCCAACTCGATGACGCTGGCCCGGTTGATGCCGGGGAGAATGGAGGTCGCGGGCGCGGTCCGCAACTCTCCGTCCTTCACGATGAAGAGGTTCTCGCCGCTGGCCTCCGAGACGCACCCTTCGGGGTCGAGCATGATCGCCTCATCATACCCCGCCTGCTTCACCTCGTGCTTGGCCATCACCGAGTTCACGTAGTTGCCGGAAATCTTGCTGTTGGTCATCATCACGTTCACGTGATGTCGGGTATAGGAAGACACCTTGGCACGGATGCCCTGCTTGATCCCCTCGTCGCCCAGATAGGCCCCCCAGGCCCATGCCGCCACGATCACCCGCACCGGATTGTTGAGGGCGTACAGCCCCATCTCGCCGTCGCCCACGAACGCCAGCGGCCGGATGTAGCATTCCTTCAGCCGGTTGACCCGGACGACCTCCAGCACGGCCTCGGTCATCTGCTCGACGCTGTACGGCAAGGGAGTGCCGAGGATGTGCCCCGAATCCCGCAAACGGCGGATGTGCTCGGCCAGCCGGAAGACCGCCGACCGCTCGTCATCCAGCGAATAGCAACGAATCCCCTCGAAATACGCGGTGCCGTAGTGGAGCGCATGACTCATGACGTGGAATCTGGCGTCGTCCCAGTCCACCATCTCGCCATCGACCCAGATCTTCTCGCTCCTCACAGCCATCGACACTCTCCGGACGGCGTCCTTCGACTTCGCTTCGCTCAGGACGAACGGCAAGCAACCGCTACGTGTTCATTTCATTGGCGTTCGTCCTGAGCCCTTCGACAAGCTCAGGACAGGCTTCGCGAAGCGAAGTCGAAGGACGCCAGTCAATTTGTTCCAAGAACGACAAGCGGCCACCACGCCAACGCCATGGTGGCCGCTACAGGCTCATATTTCTCCAGATTCCGTGTGGAAAGTCAATCTTCGCCGGGTCTCACCGGGCGGCCGCGAGAGCCGGCGCGGGGAAAACGATGAGGTTGGCGGGACGGACGGTGACCTTCACCCGCGCGCCCGTGGGGAGAATCCGGGTGGAGGGCTGAGTGCTGCGGAGTTGCGCGCCGGAGGGCAACGTCAGGTGGTAGAGGTTTTCGGCCCCGCGAAATCGCCGGCGGGCCACCACCGCCTCACCGTCATCCGCGGCCTCGACATCCACCTCATCGGGTCGGACCAACAACTCGACCTCGGTGCCGCGTGGCAACCCCGAGTCGTCGGGGAGGGTCCCAACCTCGGTTTCGACGCCGTGCCCCACGACGCCCGGAAGGAAGTCCGACTGGCCGACGAATTCCGCGACGAAGCGCGTCCGCGGCTGGCGATAGAGCACCTCCGGTTCGGATAGCTGCTCCAGAAACCCGTGGTTGAGCACGCCCACCCGATCCGCCACCGCGAGGGCCTCCTCCTGATCGTGCGTCACCATGATGGCGCTGATCTCGGAGGCGCGGAGGATTCGCAGCAGCTCCTCCCGCATCTCGGCTCTCATATCGAAGTCCAGATTGCTGAAGGGCTCGTCCAGCAGCAGCACCAGCGGATTCGGCGCCAGCGCCCGGGCCAGGGCCACCCGCTGCTGCTGGCCGCCGGAGAGCTCGTGGGGATACCGCCGCGCCAGTTCCTCCATCCCGACCACGGCCAGCACCCGCCGCGCCGAGTCCACCCGGGACGTCCGCGATTCGTTCCGAAGCCCGAACATGACGTTGTCCAACAGCGTGAGGTGCGGGAACAGGGCGTAGTCCTGGAACACCATGCCCATGCGTCGTTCCTCGGGCGCCACCCACACACCGTTGCCCGATACCTGCCGCCCGTTCAGCAGAATCGTGCCCCCGTCCGGCCGGTCGAAGCCGGCCAGCAGGCGCAGCGTGGTGGTCTTGCCCGATCCGCTGGGACCCAGGAGCGCGAGGATCTCGCCCTGCCTCAAGGTAAAGCTCACAGCCGACACCGCCGCGGGGCTGCTGCGCGCGTGCGTCTTCGAAAGCCCGTCGACGGTGATGAGGGTTGTGTCGTCCATCGGCCTCACGCCTGCCGGACGGCGCCGGCGACGCCGTCCTCGCCCGTCTCCAACCACCACCGCTCCAGGTCCCGGAGGGATCGCTCGGCCATGAATTCCTTCTTGCGGCGGCCCTTGGCCTTGAAAGACAGGCTCGGGAAGAGGCCGAAGTTGACGTTCATGGGCTGAAAGGCCTCTCGCCCGGTATCGGTGATGTAGTGGAGCAACGAACCCAGGGCGGTGGTGGCGGGCGGCGTCACCAGCTTCGCCCCGGTCGCCAGACGCGCCGCGTTGACGCCCGCCAGCAACCCCGAGGCGGCGGACTCGATATAACCCTCGACGCCGGTGATCTGGCCGGCGAAGAAGAGCCGCGGCGCCCCGCGCCATTGCAGTGTCGGCAAGAGGTGTTGCGGCGCGTTGATGAAGGTGTTGCGGTGCAGGCTGCCGTAGCGGACAAAGACCGCCTTGGACAATCCCGGTATCAGCGAGAACACCCGCTTCTGTTCCGGATAGGTCATCTTGGTCTGGAAGCCCACGAGGTTGTACAGGGTGCCCTCGCGGTTCTCCTGCCGCAACTGCACCACCGCATAGGGCCTCTGCCCCGAGGCCGGATCCAGCAGCCCGGTGGGCCGCATTGGACCGAACGCCAAAGTCTCCCGTCCGCGCCGGGCCATCTCCTCAATGGGGAGACAGCCCTCGAAGAACCGCTCGAAGCTTCGCACCGGCACCTTCTCCGCCTCCGTCACCGCGTCCACCAGCCGGTAGTAGTCGGCCTGGGTCAACGGCAGGTTCAGATAGTCGCCGGGGTTCTCGTCGTAGCGGGAGGCCCGGAAGGCCACCGCCGCGTCCACCGACTCCGCGTTGACCACCGGGGAGATGGCGTCGTAGTAGTAGAGATGCTCGGCCCCCAGCAATTCCCGGATGCTTTCCGAAAGGGGCTGCCCCGTAAGCGGTCCGGTGGCGACGATGGTCATGCCCTCCGGCAGGGTCTCCAACTCCCGGCGGATCAACCGAAGCCCCGGCAACGACGCGATCCGTTCCGAAATCGCCTGGGCGAAACGCGTGCGGTCCACCGCCAGGGCGGAGCCCGCGGGCACCTGGTGGGCCTCACCCTCGGCGATCATCAAGGAACCCATGCGCCGCATCTCTTCCTTCAGCAGTCCCGCGCCCGTGGTCAACGACCGGGAACGGAACGAGTTGCTGCACACCAGCTCGGCCAGATGTTCCGTCGCATGAGCCGCGGTGCGGGTGACCGGGCGCATCTCGTACAGGTCCACCGGCACTCCCCGTCTGGCGAGCTGCCACGCGGCCTCGCACCCCGCGAGGCCTCCGCCCACGACGCTGACACGCTCAATGGCTTCGCTCATATCGATGGCGTTTTCAATCGCGATGACTCTAGTGTGGTGTCTGGTTAATTCGCATCATAACCTGCGGGTCTTTTTCGCCGTCGGCTGCGTTGCTCTTCCTCGCGTGGTGCCCGCCACTGCTCGTCATCGCGCCTTGCCGACGACGAAAAATCCTCCGCATATTATGACCCGAATTAACCAGACACCACACTAGTGTGCTGTCCGGTAGGGGTTCATCCACCATGCGGTTCACCGGCTGCCGCTTATAGCAGAGTTTAGCGCATATCGCTTTCCAGGCAACTGCTTGAGCAGGCCCTGCAGCTCCATTTCGAGCAGCACCTCGCAGACTTGCGGCGCCGAAAGGCCGGTCCGGCGGATGACGTCGTCCATCGGCAGCGGTCCGGCCTCAAGGTCCCGGAGGATGGTCCCGGCCGCGCCCTCGAGGGGGAGCTTCCCCCCGGAGGCTCCCTCCGGCTCCGCGGGAACGGGCGGCGAAGCGTGGGCGAGTTGCGGCGCGATCTCCTCGATGATATCCGCCACGTCCTCCACCAGCTTGGCCCCCTCACGGATCAGGCGGTGGGGTCCGCGGCTGCGGCTGGCACCCGCCGGGCCGGGCACCGCAAAGACCTCCCGGCCCTGCTCCAGCGCCCACCGCGCGGTGATCAACGATCCGCTCCGCTCGGTGGCTTCCACCACCAGCACGCCCAGCGAGAGGCCGCTGATGATGCGGTTGCGGGCGGGGAAGTGATGCGGCAACGGTGCCGTGCCCAGCGGATGCTCGGAAAGCACCGCGCCGTTTCCCCCGATGCGCCGGCAGAGGTCCCGATGCTCCGGTGGATAAGGCACGTCCACGCCGGACCCCAGCACCGCCACGGTCCCGCCGCCCCGGGACAGCGCGGCTTCGTGGGCTTCCCCGTCGATGCCCCGGGCCATGCCGCTGATCACGGTGATTCCCGCGCCCGCGAGGCCCCGGCACAACAGCCTTGCGCTCTCGCGACCGTAATCGCTCGGCGCGCGCGAACCCACCACCCCCACCGCCGGGTGGGCGGCGGCCTCCGGCGATCCCCTGACATAGAGCACCGCGGGCGGGTCGGGGATGGCGCGCAGGCGCCCAGGGTACGAAGCGTCGGAGTAGCGCACCAGCCGGACCCCGGCTTCCCGGATGCGGTGCATCTCGTCCGCCAAGCGGTCCCAGTCGGAGAAGGCCAGCAGCCCGGCCACCGCCGCCCGGCTCAATCCGGGCACCTCGCGCAAGGCCCCGCGGCCGCCGAAGAAGGCGTCGGCGGGGTCGGCGAAGAACTCCGCGATGCGCCGGAACCCGACGCAGCCGAGCCCCGGCACCCGACCGAAAGCCAGCCAGGCAAGGTCCCGCCGGTCGGGTACTCGTGTCATTCCCTGCCGGTCCGTGGCCGCAGGGTCAGGCGCAACGGAGTGTGCTCCAGGCCCAGCTCCGTCCGCAGCGCCTTGACGAGGTAGCGCTGGTAACCCGAGCCGACCCCTTCGGGATGGTTGACGAACAGCGTGAAGGTCGGCGGCTGCACGTCCGTCTGGGTGGCGTAGTAAAACTTCACGGCGCGCCCGCGGAGCTGTGGCGGGGAATGCCGCTCGGTGAGCCGGCGCAGGGCCCGGTTGAGCGCCGGCGTCTTGATCCACCTGCGCTGGGCGGTGCCCATCCGTATCACCGTCTCCATCAGCTTCGTCATGCCCGACCCCTCCAATGCCGACAAGGACACTATCGGCACATGGTCGGCAAACGGTAGCCGGCGATGCAAAAAATCCTGGTACACCCGGAGGCTCAGACTATCCGTATCCAGGAGATCCCATTTGTTGATGCCCAGCACCATGGCCTTGCCCCGCTGAAAGGCGTACGACATGACCTGCGCGTCCTGGTCCATCACCCCTTCGGAACCGTCCAGCAGGTGGATGACCACGTCGCCGGCGTCCACCGAGCGCAAGGCGCGGCTCACGCTGTACCGTTCCACCGGGTCGACCACCCGGGACTTGCGGCGGATGCCCGCGGTGTCGGTGAGGCGGCAAGGGGTCCCGCGCCAGTCGAAGGCGGCCTGAAGGGCATCGCGGGTGGTTCCGGGCCGCGAGTCCACCAGCGAGCGGTCGTAGCCCAGCAGCCGGTTCACCAGTGTCGACTTGCCCACGTTGGGCCGGCCCACCACGGCCAGGGCCATGGGTTCGCCGGGACCGGCGGCCCCCGCCCGGCCCTGCGGCAGGGACTCCACCACCTCCTGCATGAGGTCGGCGACGCCCAGGCCGTGCTCCGCCGAAAGCGGGAACAGCCGCTCCACGCCGAGTTGGTAGAACTCGTAGAGGTCGCTCTCCCGGGGCCCGGTGTCGAGCTTGTTCACCGCGTAGAACACCGGCTTGGGCGCCTGCCGCAGCAGCTCCGCCGCGGCCGTGTCCAGCGGCGTGGGCCCGGCCCGGCCGTCCAGGAGCAACACGATGGCGTCGGCCTCCTCCACCGCGGTCAGCGTCTGCTGCAGGATCCGTCCCTTGAGCCCCTCTCGCTCGTCCGGCTCCAGTCCCCCGGTATCCACCAGCGTGAAGCGGCGCCGGCGCCACGCCACCTCGTTGTAGTTCCGGTCGCGGGTCACCCCCGGCTGGTCGTCGACGATGGCGCGCCGGGCCCGGCTCAGGCGGTTGAACAGCGTGGACTTGCCCACGTTGGGCCGGCCCACGATGGCCACCACCGGCAGTTTTTCGAGAGTGCTCATGATCGAGGGAACTTTGATGATCTTCGCCGGCGCCCGCGCGACGTCCTTGTAGGGGCGGGGACCAAACCCGCCGTGCCCATTGTTCCGCCGCGACCGCGGCCTTCGCCCTACAGGCCGAAGGCCGCGAGGCTCCGGGGGTCCCGGCTCCAGCCCGGCGTCGCCTTGACCGCCAGCTCCAGGTAGACGCGGCAGCCGAGCAGTTGCTCCAGGTCCTGCCGCGCCGCGCTGCCGATTTCCTTCAGCGCCGCCCCGCGCTTGCCGATGAGAATCGGCTTGTGGCTGTCCCGCTCGGTGTGAATGGTCGCGCCGATAACCACCAGGCTGCCTTCGTTTTTCTCCTCGAAGCTCTGGACCGAGACCGCGGTGCCATAAGGTATCTCCTGGCGGGTCCGCAGAAACACCTTCTCCCGGATGAGTTCCGCGGCGATGAACCGCTCGGTCTGGTCGGTCAGCTCGTCCTCCGGGAAATAGCGGGGGCCGGCCGGGAGCCGTTTGAGGATCTCATCCACCAGCAACGGCACGCTATCCCCGGTAAGGGCGCTGATGGGGATGATGTCCCTTTCGGGCAGCAACTCGGCCAAACGGGCTATCACCGGCAGCAGCCGTCCCTTGGACACCGCGTCGATCTTGTTGAGCGCGATCAGCGTCGGGTGGCCGCTGCGGGCCAGAATGCCGGCGATGTCCCCATCGTCGCCCCGGATGCCTCCGACGGCGTCCACCACCCACACCACCGCCTCCACGTCGCCGAGGGAGCGCTTGGCGACGTCCACCATGCGCCGGTTCAGCAGCGACCGGGCACGATGAATGCCGGGCGTGTCCAATAACAGGATCTGACCCCCGGGCACCGTCTTGATGCCCATGATCCGGTTCCGGGTGGTCTGGGGCCGGGGCGAGACGATGGCGATCTTCTCCCCCAGAAGCTGGTTCAGCAGCGTCGACTTGCCGACGTTGGGCCGTCCCAGGATCGAGACGAACCCCGACCGGAAGTCCGCGGGAACGGACGGCGACCCCTCCTGCTCATTCATGGAATCGGTCTCGGACATCGATTCATTATGGCACGGGCGGCCAGCAGTGCAAGGTAACCACGGATTTGCGCGCCGGCGCCTGGTGCGCCGGGCGTTTGGACGTCCGTTCGTGTTCCGATTGGGGTCAGCGCGCCCGGCGCACCTGGATGAAGGCGCGTAGCGCGAGGTCCAGCAGGAAGACCCCCAGGCCGGCCGCGGCCAGCGCCCACCAGATCCCGCGGGTGGTGCCGGGGGCATCCGGGTCGGCGGTAAAGAGGCTCTCGATGTCTTGCGCCAGGGTGTCGTCCCGCAACACCGTGCCGCCGGTCTGTTCCGAGAGCCGTTCCAGCAACTCGGTGTTGGCGTCCATGTCACGGTACTCCCTGGAGAAGGGCACGATGAAGGGAACCGTGAGGGCCACGGGCGGTGTGCCGGCGGGTCCTGACGGCTGCTTGACCGTGAGCAGGTTGATGCCCCGGCGCGGCGTGGCGAAGCTCGTGCGGTAGCGGCCGGGCGCCACCTGCCGGAAGGCTTCCTGTTGCAGGGTCTCGTCGGCCCGGGTCAGCAATCCCTCCAGCTTCAGGTGGTTGACCGGGCGCCCCGAGGCCGAGAACAGGTCCACCACCGCGCTCATGGCCTCGCCGTCCCTCACGAAGTCCGTCCGCAGCCGGTGGTCCGAGACGCTCCTCACCGCCAGCCGGGCCATCTGCGCGGCCCATTTGGAAAACCCCGGCCACTGCACCCAATGCCGCCCCCAGCGGCCGGACACATCCGAGGTGAACGCGTACACCCGGCCCAGCCCATGACGCCACGAGACCAGCAACGGGTCCTCGCCGGCCCGCAGATGGACCTCCGCCCCGGGTTTCACGTGGGTCAGGACGTATCCCAGAATCGGCGGCAGCGGTGCGCCGGCGAGGCCGCGCATGGGGCCCGCCGGCCCCGTGGCCGTCGGGGTCACGGTCTTCTCCACCAGCAGATCCCGGGAGATCAGCAGCGTCTCCGTGGTGAAGATCTGCGGGATCGTGCGCGGGTCCACGGTGGCATAGCTCCGGCCGCTGCCGCTCTCGGCAAGCTGGGTCATGAGGCGCCGGTCGGCATCGCCGCCGATGGACACCGTCGAGACGCTGATCTTCTCCTGGCCCATGAGGGTCACCTGCTCCAACAGGTCCGCCTTCTCGGTGAGCCCGTCGGACAGCACCAGCACGTGCTTGATGGCGGCCTCCTTTGCCGCAAGCGCCCGGCGGCCTTCCACCATGGCCTTGAGGAGATCGGTGCCGCCGTCGGAGCTCAGGCGGGCCACACTCTCGGCGATGGTCTCGCCGCCTTCGGCGCGCCGGAACGGCACCACCCACTGCCAGTTGGAGTCGAACGCCAGGATCGCCACCTCGTCGGTGGGGTTGAGCAGCTCCGCCGAGGCCATGGTGGCGGCCTTGGCCAGGTCCAGCTTGGTGGTGCCGAAGGGGCCGCCGCCCATGCTGCCGGACTTGTCCACCACAAAGAGCAGCGCCACGTGGGGCAGCTCCATGCGCACGGGGGGCCGCATCTCCACCGGCAGCGTCTGCTCCAGCGGGGTCCGGTAATACCCCCCGGCGCCGTAGCTCTTGGTTCCGCCCAGCACGATGAGGCCGCCGCCGAGGTCGCGGACGAACCGCTCGATGCGCTCCATCTTCACCTGCGAGAGCTGGTACGCGGGCACGTTGTCCAGAATCAACAGGTCGAAGCCCGACAACTCCGGCAGCGTGAGGTTGGCCCGCGCCGGGGTTTTCTCCACCACTTCGTATCCCTGCACCTGCAACGCCTCGGCCATGAACCGCCGGGAGGTGCCGGCGCCGTGGAGGTACAGCACCCGGGAGGGTCCCTCGACGCTGACGATGCCCTGCAGCAGGTTGTTCTCCGCCAGCACGTCCGTGGCCGCTTCCACCATCAGCTCATAGGTATGGGTGCCCCGCCGCTCCACGCTGTCGGTGAAGCTCAACCAGTTGGCGCCGGGCGCCAGCTCCCGGCGGGTGGAGCGGATGACGCGCCCGTCCCGCAACAGCGTGACGCCTGCCGACGTTGCGCGGGCGCTGGTGAGAGCGGCCTTGATCTCGAAGGTCTCGCCGCTGTCCACCACCGAAGGCACGGTGAGCTCCGACAGGTAGACCTCGTTCCGGCCCTCGGCAAGGCTCACGGGATACGGCCACACCGCGACTCCGTGGGACCGCAGCAGGGGCAACACCCGCTCCACCGCGCCGCGGTTCTCGTTGGCGTCGGAAATGAGCAGGATCCGGCTCTGCCGCCCTTCGCTGAGCTCGCCGAGAGCGCCCTGGAGCGCCGCTCCGAGGTCGGTGGCGTCACGCTCCGGCGGGGCCGGGAGGTCGCTCACCGGCAGCTCCCGCGTGGGCAGGAACTCCCATTGGGGACGGCGCGCGAAGGAGAACACGCCCAGCCGCACCTTGTCGCCCACCAGTCCCTGGGCGCGCTCCAGCACGTCCACGGCTCGGGTGCGGGCCTCCTCGCCGACGCTGTGGGACAGGTCCACGGCCATCACCACGTCCAGCTCGGGATCCTCGGCGAGTATCCGCGGGTTCACGAGCGCCACCAGCAGCACCGCCAGCGCCGGCACCCGCAGCCACAGCGGGACCAGCGACCGGCGGGTGCGGCAGACCACGACACACTCCGCCAGCAGTAGTGCCAGCGCCACCACCAATAGAACCGGCCAGAGGTCGAAGCGGGCATCCCGGCCGCCGTCCGCGGCCGCGGGCGCGGCGCCCGCCGGATCCTCGGGGCGGTACGAGGGGCGGATGCGGGACTCTTCTTCGCTGAACAGGTTCACCGCGAACTCGCCCTCCCCGCGCTTTCCCTGAAACCGGTAGAAACCCACCGCCGTGGTGTCGGTATAAGTGCCGGCGCGCTCACGGACGCGGACCGGGCGGCTCTCGCCGGAGGGGCCCACGAACACCAGTTGCTCCTCGTCCACGCCCACGTCGGCGACGAAGGGCAGCCCCGCGCTGACCTGGCTGGCGGGAAACTCCCGGGCCGTGGGCCGGAAC
>JAPOQB010000221.1 GCA_026710965.1 Deltaproteobacteria bacterium
CCAGACCACCAGCCAGATCGAGGATACCTTCAACTACTATCGCAAGGTAGCCCGGGACGGGGGTTGGGAAGCCGACGACGGGCAGTTCGTTCTGTGCCGGCACATCTACGTTGACGAAACGGACGAAAAGGCGCGCGAGGTTGCCGAGCCCGCGCTGCGCTACTTCTTCACGCTCCTGAACCGCGGGTTCAAGCAGACGGCCAGCGAGGCGGGCGCGCGCGTGAGGGAGGCCCTCTACACCGACAAATCGTTCAACTACTTCCGCGAGGAGAACCGCCAGCGGTACGACTTCTCGTCGCTCGGCTGGGAGGACTTGCAGAAGGTCGGTTACGTCTTCGCCGGAAGCCCAGACACGGTCGCCCGGCAACTCAACCAACAGATGAGTGATGTGGGCGCCGATCACTTCATGGGAATGTTCCACATCGGCAACCTTCCTCACGACAAGGTCATGGATTCGCTGAACCTCTTCCACAAACAGGTCATGCCGCAGTTGAAGTGACCGACACGGGTCCGGCCGCAGGGAGACTTCGAATGACGGGCACCGGACAGATAACCGACCTCAAGACCCTGGACGACCTGCTCGAAAGCCAATCGATGAAGGGGCTGTGGGTGGGCGAAGACAGGCTCTTGGTCGAGCCTCGACCCTTTGGCGCGCCCAAGCTCTGGAAATGGCCGGAGATTCGGGAGGGGCTCGAGGCCGCGGCAAGGCTCGTGCCGACGAATTTCAAGGGCTCCCGGAGAGCCATCACGCTGGTCCATCCCGATGCCGCCGGCGGCACCAGCAATACGCTGGTCATGGCGGTGCAGCTGGTCAAGGCCGGCGAGGCGGTATACGCCCACCGGCACACCGCGGCGGCCATGCGTTTCATCCTCGAAGGCGGGGAGGACACCTACACCATCACCGACGGCGAGAAGTGCATCATGGAGCGAGGCGACCTCGTCGTCCAGCCCAACGGGAGCTGGCACAACCATGCCAACGAATCCGACCGGGACTCGGTGTGGATCGACGCTCTCGACGTGGGTCTGATGGCGATGCTGCGCACGATGTTCCAGGAGCCCCACCCCGCCGAGGACGTCAAGCTCTTCAACAGTGCCACGGACACCACCGTCCGCAATCCGGGGAACCTCGCGCCGCCGGGCAAAAGCCCCAAGAAACTGGTCTACAAGTGGCGAGAGACCCTGACCGCCCTGGAGGCGATGCTGGCGGAGGACAAGAGCCCCTACGACGCCCGCTGCCTGGAATACCGCGACCCGGCCACGGGAGGCCCGACGTTCCCCACGTTCTCGTGCTGGATTCAGATGCTGGATCCGGGAGAGACCACCCTCCCCCACCGCCACACCGCCAACCACCTGTGCCACGGCTTCAGCGGCTCGGGGACCATCGAGGTGGAGGGGCAGGAGATGGTGTGGGAAGAGGGGGACTTCTTTGTGGTTCCCAACTGGAGCTGGCACCGGCACCGGAACAGTTCGCAGAAGGAGCCCGCCATCGTCTTTTCAACGACGGACCGCCCCCTCCTGGAAATGCTCGGCCTCTACCGCGAGGAGGCAGGCAACAGCGAGGGCTGACGCTGACCCCGACAATCAACCTCTCCTTCGGTTCTGGAACAAGCAAGAAGGAGTCTGGCCCCGCGACCACGGCATTCCGCGTCGGGATAGCGGCGGACGGCCGCTAGTTTTTACCCGGGCAAGCTCAGAGAAGCTCCACGGAATTCTGTCGGCAAACATCCGCAAAGTCCGCGGGATTGAAGGTAAGGAGTGCGGCAACCGCTACGTTGGTGTCCTCGATGACGGAACGGAGCACGGCATCCACAAGGCTCAACGGACGGCCGCGACGGCCCAACTCAACGGTGGTTCGGTAGGCGTCATCCCGATAAGGCGCGTCATCCAGCAGTTTCGTATCAGGTTTCGTCACGACGGCATCGAATCTGGCCATGATCTCGCGTCGCCGAGCAAATCGGGTGTTGACGGCCTCGTACAACACCGGCCACGGCAGAACGATCGGCAACTCATCCAACCACTCCCGTTTTCCTTGGGCGGCGGCATGGTGCATGTCTCTCGCATCATACAATGCAAAGAAGACTCCCGAATCCGGCAGTAGCGCACCCCTCATGCGACGTCACCGGCATCCTCTTCGTCATCACCGTTGCTACCGAACCCCTCCCAAGGCGCACTCTTGCGCCGACCGAACAGGTAACGCCCCTTGTGATCGTGTATGACATAGATTCGGGAACGCTTATCGAGCGAGACCGCGGCCCGTATGTCCTCTTTCAGGGCCGTTGCAAGATCGCCATCATGCGCGTACTTCAGGAAAGCGACGCTGGAACCGCATTCTCTTGCATCGTGGCTATCCAGCCATGAGTACATCCCCTCATAATCACCGTTTACTCCCAAGTCGTAGCTGAGCCAAATGGTGCTTTTCACTTCCTGTCTCCGAAGCGGAACTAAGACATTTCGGTAAGTGTATCCCTTCCGCCGACGGGTTCAAGTGACGGGTCCCATGGGCGTTGCGTCAGACACACGACTACGACAACCTCGTCGCCCTCTGCCCGAACTGTCACCGCCGCGCTGATCGAGGAGAAATCGGATCACAGACAAAGGACGGGATTTCATCTCAGCCATGGGCGAAAGAGAGCTGTAGCGTACTGGTCCTTCCCTCAACAGGTCGTGGCCCCAAGCATCTGTTCACCCCCCTCATCGCCGAGGCCTTACCCATAGTTTCGCTACTGTCCGCGAAAGGCCATAGTCCAGTTGAATGTTCATTGCCCGCCTAACGACGTCCTCACTACCGCCACGAAGATCTGCGACTGCGGGCGGATCTGGACGGTGGACACCAAGGAGAAGCCGGCTTCGGCCAGCAGCCACTTCCAGTCCTCGGCGGTGTACTTGTTGTGGAACGGGAACATGCGGAGCCAACCGGCACGCTGGCCGTCCGGCGGCTCGCCGCGGTGGCGGGGCCGGTCCCGGACGTACTCAGCCAGCGGCATGCGCACCCAGTCGTCGAGCAGGAACAACCCGCCGGGGCGAAGCAGCCGTTGCACCTCGGCCAGTACGGCGAAGGGGTCTTCCAGGACGTGGAGCACTCCGGTCATGGACACCAGGTCCACGCCGCCGGGGTCCAGTGGCAACGGCTCCTTTTCGACGTCCTGAACCGCCAGGGTCGGCGGCGCACCCCGGTAACGCAGGCCGCGGGCGTGCTCGATCATGGCCGGGGCGGCGTCGAACCCGTAAAGCCGACTGCCCTGCTGTCGTTCGGAGAGATCGCGCAGGTACAAGCCCGGGCCGCAACCCAGGTCCACGATGACGGGCTCGGCCGGGAGATGCCGCCCCACATTGGCCTTGAAGACGGACCAGTACTGGTCGTTGAAACGCCCGGGGTAACGCTCCACCATGCGTTCGACGAATTCCGCATCCGAGACGCCGCTGATCTGCTGTTGAGTCGTCATGGGTGTTGAAAGCTGCGCCCTTCGACTTCGCTCGCCCTTCGACAAGCTCAGGACTCGCTACGCTCAGGGCGAACGGAAAACCGTGTGTCCCTCAACTCCGTCGTAGGCTTTCTCCTCACGAGTCCAGCGTCGACTCCACGAACAGGTCATCCACCGCGACGGCCTTGTCCATGAGCCCCTGGTCGTGGGAGTAGCCCATGAAGCGCTCCAGGTTGGCGCGGTTGCGCTTTAGGCCGTAGGGCCAGTAGTCCTCGCCCAGAGCCTCTCTTTCCTCTTCGTA
>JAPOQB010000216.1 GCA_026710965.1 Deltaproteobacteria bacterium
CATCGGCAGCAGCCTCACCCTGTGGCTCAAGGAGGACGGCCTGAGCCGCACGGCCATCGGCTTTGCCGGTCTGATCTTCAGCGTCTACGCGGTCAACTTCCTCTGGGCGCCCCTCATCGACCGCATCCGCATCCCCTGGCTAACGGAACGGCTCGGCCACCGGCGCGCCTGGATCCTCACGCTGCAGGCCGTGATCCTGGCATCCCTGGTGTTCTGGAGCTTCGCCGACCCCACCGCCAACCTGGCCTGGGTGGTGGGCATCGGCCTCGTCATCGCCGTCGCCTCCGCCACCCAGGACATTGCCGTGGACGCATTGCGGATCGAGCAGGTCGGCACTTCGGAGGGGGAGGCCATGGCCGCGGGCGCGGCCGTCGCGGTGGTGGGCTGGTGGACCGGCTATAAACTCGGGGGCATCGTCGCGCTGGAGGCGGCCACCGCCTTCCAGAACGCCGGTGTGGAGGACTACTGGCAGGCCACCTTCCTGGTGCTCGGGGGCTTGGTGATCCTCACCAACGTGGGCCTGCTGTTCGTGCACGAGCAGGGCACCGCGGAGCGCATCGCCTCTCAGGCCGCGGAGGAGGACCGGATCGCCTCAAGCATCGGCGCCTCCGGCCGGATGGGTCACGTCGCCGCGTGGCTTGGCGGCACCGTGGTGAGTCCCCTGATGAGCTTCTTCCGGCGCAACGGCTTCGCCATCGCCCTCACCGTGCTCGGGTTCATCTTCCTGTTCAAGATCGGCGAGGCCTTCATGGGACGCATGTCGATCCTCTTCTACCGGGAGATCGGCTTCTCCAAGTCCGAGATCGCCCTCTACTCCAAGGGCCTCGGCTGGATCACCACCGTGGCGTTCACCGTGCTGGGCGGGTTCTTCGCCATCCGCATGGGCCTCATCCGGGCCATGTTCCTCTCCGGCATCGCCATGGCCTCCACCAACCTCCTCTTCGCCGTGCTGTTCTGGGTGGGGAAGTCCGAAGCCCTGTTCGCCGCCGCCGTGGTCATGGACGACCTCACCAGCGCCTTCGCCACCGTCACCTTTGTGGCCTTCATCTCCATGCTGGTGGACCGCACCTACACCGCCACTCAGTACGCCCTGCTGGCCTCCATCGGCACCGCCGGACGCACCCTCCTGGCCGGCGCCTCCGGCGCCCTGGTGGACTGGCTGGAAGGCGACTGGGCCACCTTCTTCGTCATGACCACGCTGATGGTGATCCCGTCGCTGATATGCCTGTGGGCCATCCGCGGGAAGCTCCGGGAGATGCTGGCCGGGGCGCACGTGCGGCTATTGGGGCGGCACGTGGAAGAGGAGGCGGAAGGGACGAATTGAAGCGAGGCGCCCGGAACCGGCCACCAGGCGATGCGGACACGGGCGGGTGTGAAACCCGCCCCTACGGCGACAATATGCGGGCGAGTGCGGACGGGCCGGCGGGCTATCCGACCGGCTGGAGAGAATCCTCCAGCTGCCGAGCGTGGTACTTCCGTTCGTTGGCGTCGAGGTGGCGTTTTCGCAGCCGGAGACTACTTGGCGTCACTTCGATCAGCTCGTCTTGACGGATGAACTCGATGGCCTGCTCCAGGGACATGCGTAGCGGAGGGACGATCTTTTCGATGCCCTTGAGGACGGAGGACCGCATGTTCGTCAGCTTCCTCTCCTTGGTGATGTTCACGTCCAGGTCCTTGTCGCGGCTGCTCTGACCCACCAGCATGCCGCCGTACACCGGCTCGGTGGGGCCGACGAACAGCTCGCCCCGCTCCTGCAGGTTGAACATGGCATAGCCGGTGACACGGCCCCTGCGGTCGGCCACCAGCGCGCCGGTGGACCGATGGACGATGTCGCCCGCCCAGGGGCGGTAGCCGATGAACATGTGGGTGAGGGTTCCCGTGCCCTTGGTGTCGGTGAGGAACTCGGTGCGGTATCCGATCAGCCCGCGGCTGGGCACCTCGATCTCCAGGCGAATCCTTCCCGAGCCGCGGTCCGCCAGCTTGACCAGGACGCCCCGGCGCGTGCCGAGCTTCTGGACGACGACTCCCTGGAACTCTTCATCGGTCTCGATGAGAGCCAGCTCGTAGGGCTCATGAACCGCGCCGTCGACGGTGCGGGTCAACACCCGCGGCATGCCCACGGAAAACTCGTACCCTTCCCGCCGCATCTGTTCGATCAGGACGGCGAGTTGCAGTTCTCCCCGGCCGTACACCAGGAAGCGGTCGGAAGACTCGATGGACTCCACCCGGATCGCGAGGTTGTGCTCCGCCTCCTTGAGCAGTCGCGCCCGCAGGGGGCGCGAGGTCAGGTAGCGGCCGTCCTTGCCGCTGAACGGCGAGTCGTTAATGGAGAACTCCATCGACAGCGTGGGTTCCTCCACGTCGAGCGCCGGCAGCGGCTGGGGATCCTCGCCGTCGGCGATGCTCTCGCCCAGCCCG
>JAPOQB010000511.1 GCA_026710965.1 Deltaproteobacteria bacterium
CGCTCCTGGCCTCCATCCGGGCCAAGCGCGACCGCCCGGGGTCCATCGCCCGGGAAGCGTTCCGCGCCGCCCTCTACCCCGGCAGCTTCTACGGCCGCCAGGTGGAAGGCTCGCGGGAGTCGGTCTCGGGCCTGGACCGGAATGCGGTGGCGGAGTTCCACCTGCGCTACTACCGCCCGGACCGCGCCGTTCTCGTGGCCGTGGGCGACATCACCCACGAGGAGATGAAGCGCAAGCTCGCGGAGGTCCTGGCGGACTGGGAAAAGAGCGACGGCGCGGCCGACGAGCCCGTGACCCTGCGGCCGCCGGAACGGACCGCGGTCAAGATCAACCGCAACCTCACCCAGTCGAACATCATCATGGGACACGAGGGGCCGCTCCGTTCGAACCCCGACCACTACGCCATCCGGGTGATGAACCAGATCCTGGGCGGCGGCAGCCTGTCCTCGCGGCTCGGGGACAGTATCCGCAACGAACGCGGGCTGGCGTACGTCGTCTACAGCTACTTTCTCGCCGGCCGGGAGACCGGACGTTTCCAGATGGCCATGCAGACCCGCAACGAGAGCGCCCGTGAGGCCATCGAAACGGCCAGGGCCGAGGTCGAACGCATCCGGCGCGACGGCGTCACCGAGGAAGAATTGGCGGACGCCAAGAGCTTCCTCATCGGCAACTTCGCCCTGGGCCTCGAGACCAACGACGACATCGCCGACTTCCTGGGCCAGGTGGAGTATCTCGGGCTTGGGCTGGACTACGTCGATCGATACCCCGACCTTATCCGCAAGGTCACCGCCGAAGACGTCCTCCGGGTCGCCCGGAAATACCTCCAGCCGGAGAAGCTCATCCTGGTGGTGGTCGGGAACCTCGAGAAAGCCAGCCTCGGGAACTGAGCCCGCTGGGGCCGTCATCGCCGCGAACAGGATCGGTCCGGTGTCACAAGAGGACAAGGCCCTCCATATCATCCGGCGTCTCCGCGACGCCGGTCACGAAGCCTACCTCGCCGGCGGTTGCGTGCGCGACCGGCTCCTGGGGAGACCGCCCAAGGACTACGACATCGCCACCGGCGCCACGCCCCAGTCGGTCCAGGCGGTCTTCCCCGACACCGTCCCCATCGGATCGAAGTTCGGCTCGGTCATCGTGCTGGCGGACGGCGAGCCCTTCGAGGTCACCACGTTCCGGCTCGACGGCCCCTACAGCGACGGCCGCCATCCCGTCCACATCCGCTACGGCACCCTGGAAGACGACGTCAGGCGACGGGACTTCACCATCAACGCGATGATGTACGACCCGGCGGAGGACCGGGTCATCGACCTGGTGAACGGCCGGGAAGACCTGGACCGGCGCCTGGTCCGGGCCATCGGCGACCCCCACGAGCGGTTCGCCGAGGACCGGTTGCGGATGGTGCGGGCCGTGCGTCTGGCCTGCGGCCTCGACTTCACCATCGACGGCCCGACGCTCCAGGCGATCCGGAGCCACGCCGGCGCCGTGACCCAGGTGGCCTGGGAACGCATCGGCGCGGAGGTCACCCGGACCCTCATGGAGGGCGGCGCCCGGCGGGGGGTGGAGCTGCTGGACGAGACCGGGCTCCTGGAGGTGATCCTGCCGGAGATCGCCGCCATGAAGGGGTGCGATCAAACCCCGGACTACCACCCCGAGGGCGACGTGTTCGTGCACACGCTGACGCTGCTCCAACACCTGGACGGCCCCACCGAAACCCTGGCCTACGGCTGCCTGCTGCACGACGTGGCCAAGCCCCCGTGCCGGCAACCGGCGGGAGAGCGGGTGACCTTCTACGGACACCCGGAGCTCGGCGCGGACATGGCCACCGAGATCCTCCGGCGGCTCAAGCGCAGCCGGGCCGTGGCCGAGCGGGTCGCCTGGCTGGTGCGATGTCATCTTCACTACACCCAGGCGCCCAAGATGAAGCTCAGCACCCTGAAACGGTTTCTCGGGCAGGACGGCATCCACGAACTGCTGGAGCTCTGCCGCATCGACGCGCTTTCATCCAACGGTGATCTGGGCTACTACGAATTCTGTCAGCAGAAGCTCGCCGAGTTGGGCGAGAAGGAAGTCAGCCCGGAACCGCTACTGCGCGGACGCGACCTCATTCAGCTCGGATACGTTCCGGGACCCTCGTTCTCGGCGATCCTTGGAGCGGTCGAGGAAGCCCAGCTCGAGGGCGTGCTGCGGACCCGGGAACAGGCCGTGGCCTGGGTCCGGGAGGGTTATCCACCGGACGCGACGCCGGACGACAACGGAGGCAACGACAGATCATGAGCAAAGCGGCGAAACACCAGGTCATCGGCAAGTCCCAGCAGCGGGTGGACGGCATCGTCAAGGCAACCGGCCAGGCCGTCTACGCCATGGACCTGGAGCTGCCGGGCATGCTCCACGCCAAGGTCCTGCGGAGCCCCTTCCCCCACGCGCGGCTGGTGCGCATC
>JAPOQB010000176.1 GCA_026710965.1 Deltaproteobacteria bacterium
CGCATGACATCGTCGATGGGAACGATTTCGCCGGCCTCGGTGATGCTGGGGAGGATATCCTTCCAGCGCCAAACCCAAGGGCTTGCGCCGGGCTCCCGGGCCCGGCCCGCACGCTGCCAGGCGCCCCTGAGGGAAGCCTTGCGTACGTTGTCGTTCAGTTCTGCCAGCCGCTGCTGGACATCGCTGCGGTTGCCGTCCGACATCGGATCCACTCCTCACCCTGGCGTCATCAACCGGTGAAGCGAACCGGGGACATGGCTCCACGTGTGCCACCCATACATTTCGGCGGTCGGGCGTGTCAAGAAGGGCCGGCCGGTGGCGGTTGGTCTCCGGCGCTCCCTCGAAAGACACAGACCTTCTCTCGTGGAATACGAACGGCGACGCCGCCGTCCAGTCGCACGGAAGCAAGCGTCCTCACCACCAGCGGACGATCGCCGATGTTCACGGTGTAGACCCGATGGTCTCCCAGGAACACACCCGAGACGACCTGGCCCACGAAGTGATTGTCTCCCGACGCTGCTACTCCGGTGCCCGGTGCAAGCTCGATATCTTCTGGCCGCACGGCCACGATCACGGCTTCGCCGGTATCGGGGACACTGGACTCGCTGACGGCGAGCCGGCCGATGGGGGTCTCCACAGCATCCTTCCCCACGAGCTTGCCGTCCATCCAGTTCGTCGAGCCGAAGAATTGCGCCACCCGGGGATCCGCTGGCCGATAGTATAGTTCTTCGGGCGATCCCTGCTGCAGGATATCACCCTCGTGCATGACGGCGATGCGGTCCGCCAGTTCCATGGCTTCCATCTGGTCATGGGTCACGTACAGAATAGTGATGTCGAGCCGGGCGGCCAGGTTGCGGATTTCTTTCCGGACCTCCTCCCGCAGCCGGGCATCGAGATTGCTCAGGGGCTCGTCCATCAACAGGACCACCGGCTCGGTGGCAAGGGAGCGCGCCAGCGCCACCCGCTGCTGCTGGCCGCCGCTCAGGAGCGGCGTCGGGCGCCGCTCCATGCCCTCGAGACCCACCAGGGACAGCGCCTGGCTGACGCGCTCGCGGATCTCGGCCTTGGCCAGCCTGGGCCGTTTCTGAGCCAGCGGCAGCGCGACGTTCTCGAAGATGGTCATGTGCGGCCAGATGGCATAGGACTGGAACACCATGCCCAGCCCGCGCCGCTCCGGCGGCACCAGCACGCGTTTCTCCCGGGAGTAGACGGTGACGCCGTCCAGCACGATCTCCCCGCGATCCGGGACCGCCAGACCCGCGACGCAGCGCAGCAGCGTGGTCTTGCCCGAGCCGCTGGGTCCCAGCAGCACGAAGAACTCGCCCCGCTCCACCGTGAGGTCAATGGTCCGCAGCGCGTGGACGGTGGACTCGCCGGCGCGCTGAAAGTCTTTCGCCAAGCCGCGGATTTCGATCATCGGCTATCGGTCCCTCGCGATGTCACTGGACGACACCGATGTGCCTCCTGCCGAACACGTAGTACAGCACGATCAACGGCGTCATCAAACCCACGAACACCAGGGCTACGGCCGCCGCCTGGTTGAGGCGCCCGGCGGTCCACATGGACCAGATGATCACCGGCAGGGTGAGATTGTCCCGGCTGGCGAGAAAAGCCGCCATGGTCAACTCCCGGAACGCCAGCAGCGCCATCCACAGCCATGAGTACAACAGGGTGGGCGAGAGCAGGGGCACCAGGATCTTGCGGATCACGCCCATGGGCCCGAGCCCGGCCACGTAGCCGGCCTCGTCCAGTTCCTCGTGGATCTGCACCAGGCCGCTGTTGAGCATGCGGGTGGCGAAGCTGATGCGGGTCACCACGTACACCAGGATAATGATCCCGATGCCGCGTTCGAACAGGCCCCAGTGAGCCGGGAACCAGACGATGGCCAGCAGGAACGCGCCCACGGCGAATATCAGGTTGGGAATCACGTGCGGCAGGAAGGCCAAGACGTCCAGGGTGCGGGCCATGCGCCAGTTGGAGCGGATCACCAGCCAGGAGATGGCCATGCCCGCCACCAGGCTCAGGGTCGGCACCGCAAGCAGGAGGATGACGCTGTTGCGCAGCCCGGTCATGAGGTTGGCCCACGGCACCGCGCGGAAGTTGTCCAGCGACACTGTGCCGAATGCCGCCGCGGAGGGCACCTGCAGGAACGGGATGAGGGAGACCCAGGTGAGCGCCAGCAGC
>JAPOQB010000951.1 GCA_026710965.1 Deltaproteobacteria bacterium
AAGGTGTCCTTGCGCGAGGAGAGGAAGTCGATGGCCTGGAGCCAGTGGCGCGGCTCGCCGGAGCGGATGGTGTGCAGGATCATCTCCTGGGGCAGGTTCTGGACGCCGATGTCGGCCTTGCCGCCGGCGCCGATGTTGACGTAGGTGCCGCCGCCGCGCAACAGCGTGAGGCCCTCGGGCACCGCCATGTTGTTGGCCACCTGGATCACGATGTCGCCGCCCCGTCCGTCGGTGTGATCCCGCACCCACTGACGGCGGTCCTTGGCGTCGGTGACTTCCTCGAGGTTCAGCACCTCGTCCGCGCCCATGCGCTTGCTGACCTCCAGGCGGGCGGCCGGCGCGCCGATGACCAGCACCTGCTTGGCGCCGTGGTCCTTGGCCACCGCCGTGGCGAAGTTGCCCAGCGGCCCGCTGCCCTGGATCACCACGGTCTCGTGGCTCTTGATCGCGCCGAGGCGGTCGAAGCCGTGCATCACCGTGCGGTAGGCGCAGGCGGAGGCGGCGGCCGACGCCGAGGTCACGTCCTCGGGCACCTTGATGATCTCGCAGGGCGGCGGCACGTACATGTACTCGGAGACGCTGCCCAGCAGGTACGGATACTCATCGCTACGGTTGTGTCCCCAGGAAGCCCGTCCCGGACAGATGCACGGCTGCAACGCCACGGTGCAGTAGTAGCAGTGGCCGCAGGCGACGTAGCTCCACACGATGCGGTCGCCGGGCTTCACCGGATTACCCAGGATGTCGGTGCGCTCGCCGTTGATCTCCTCGATGTAGCCGCACGGCTCGTGGCCGGTGATGATGGGCAGGGAGTCGCCGCCGCCCAGCGGGCCGTGCCAGCGGTGCACGTCGGTGCCGCAGATGGTGGACGCCTCGATGCGTACCAGCAGCGCGCCGGGTTCCAGCTCGGGAATCGGCACCTTCTGAATTTCCAGGGGTTCGTTGTGGGATACCACCACGGCGGCGCGGCATTCGTCCATGTCGTTCTCCTTCTCGGGACGTCGGCGGTCCCTGGCGCGTCGATTATAAAAGGGGCAGAGCGTGACCTACGCCCTGCCCCTTCAGATTCGGGAATGCCCTGCGGAACCGGCTATGCCTTGGCCGCGACCTGGGCGCCCGCGGTTGCCGGCTTGTAGAACCGCTCCGCGTTGCCATAGAGCATGGCGGCCTTGTCTTCGCCGGTCATCTCGTCGCTCTCCATCAGCTCGCCGAGGTCGTGCATGCAACTCTGGGTGGTGACCTCGTGGGGGAAATCCGACGAATACAGGAACGGCCGGTGCCCGACGGTCTTGATGGCGAAGGGCAACGTCAGCTCCTCGGCCTCGATGCCGAGGTAGAAGCGGTCCGCATCGATGAGCTGCTTGATGACCTTGGCCGGGTCCTGATCCTCGCCGATGCTGAACTCGCCGTCCGGGATGTACTGGAAGTGCGTCTCGTGGGAGGCGTGCAGCCGTTCCAGCAGCATCAGCAGCCAGGCCACGCCGCCTTCGAGGAAGGCGATGCGCACGTTGGGGAAGCGCTCGAAGATGCCGTTGTACAGGATGTTGGCGCAGTTGAGGGCGATGCCCCAGGGGTGGCCCAGCGCGTGGACGGGCACGTACATGTTCATCTGGTCGAGCCCGAAGCGGTCGTGGCACCCGCCGTGCACCGCGAGGCAGCAGCCCAGCCTGTCGGCCTCTTCATAGATGGGCCAGTAGGCCTTGGCACCCAGCGGCAGCGGCAGGCCGTTGGACGGCATCATGGCGCCCATCATGCCCAGCTCCGTGACGATGCGGTGCAACTCCTTGGCCGCCTCCTCCGGGTCCTGCATGGGGATCAGGCCCATGGCGTTGAAGCGCGGGTCGCGCTGCAGGTACGTGTGATACGTCCAGTCGTTGTACGCCTTGCAGGCGGCGATGGCGTAGTCGAGGCTCACGATCTTGCCGTAGCCCAGCCCCTGGGTCGGATACATCACCGTCCAGTCGATGCCCACGTCGTCCAGGAACTTCATCCAGCCGTCGGGACCCACCTTCTCCCGTCCGTCCCTGAGCGGCGGCGTCTCCACCGCGCGGCCGTCGTGAAGGTGGTCGATGGGCGGGAAGATGATCCCTTTCTTGGCGGCGATGTCCCGGTACGGCCCGTCCATGTGCTCGAGGATTCCGGGGTTGTCCTCCAGGATGTGGCCGTCGCCATCGATTATGCGTGTATTGAGTTGACCGGACATGATCGTGCTCCTCCTTCGAATGAACCCTGTTTTTTTTGTCGTTATACCGCCGCCGACCTTCGTACATCAAGAGATTCGCGCACTTTTCTCCTGCCGCGAATGGGGGCGGACCGCGGTCATTCACTGCCGCAAACCGCCGTGCACCCCGGGCCGTGAATCACCGTTACAGGACCTGGTACACCCACACCTGATGATGGACCTCCGGCTCCCCCTTGGGCATGGGCTGGTACTTCTCCCCCTCCTCCACCAGCCGCCATTTTCCCTGGGCCTCCAGCGACGACTGCTTCTCCCTGAAGCCGTCCTGTTCGTAGGTGTCCGGCCGCAGTGAGAAGACGATGTGTCCGCCCGGACGGGTGACACGCACCAGCTCGTCGAACGAGCCGGCCGGCGCGTGCCCCACGGTGAAGACGCCCACGCTGATGACCCCGTCGAAGGAGCGCGGCGGGAAGTCCAGCGGCGAGCCCATCGCCATCCGGTGGAACTCCCGGTAGACGTCCTTGCGGGCGGCCTCGTCCAGCATCCCTTGGGACAGGTCCATGGCCACCAGGTACTCAAAGCCCGCCTCGTGCAGCAGCTCCCCCACGATCCCCGTGCCGGCGCCCGCGTCCAGGATGCGGCCGTGCCTGGGCACCCGTTTGGCGAAGGCATCCACGGCCTTCCGCGGGCTCAGCCAGCCGAAATCGGTGTTCAGGTCCTTGTCGTAGGACCCGGCCCACTCGTCGTACCGCTCCTCCAACTCGGTGTTGTTCTTCGAGGAATAGATCCACTGGATCGCGTTTTCCGGTTTGTCGCTCATGCGCGGCCCCTTTCGTTTCTATTTCATCGACTACTGCCAACGAACTTCCGCCTATTGCCGTAGAAATGGCGTCCTTCGACTTCGCTCCGCTGGCGCTCCGCTGGCGCTCCGCTACGCTCAGGACGAACGGGGCAAGGTCCGACCCGTGTTCCGGTGAAAGGGCGCTCCCCATTCCGGGGAAAGACTCCCCCGGTTCAGGGAAGCTTCCCCCGTTCCGGATAAAGGCTCCCCCCGATTCAAAAAGCTCCCCCGCTCCAGATAAAGACTCCCCCCAATTCAAAAAGCTCCCCTCGCTCCGGAAAAAGACTCCCCCGTTCGTCCTGAGCGTAGCGAAGCGAAGTCGAAGGGCGCCATTTCTACGGCGTGGTCTCCGGCGGCCGCCGGTGCTGCGTCGCCTGCTCGTAGCCGTAGGCGAGCCGGATCATGCGGCCGTCTTCGTAAGGCCGTCCGAGGAAGCTGATGCCGGCCGGCAGGCCGTCGTTGGTGAAACCCGCGGGCACCGTCACCGTGGGCACGTATATCAGGAACGTGTTCAGGTGCGGCGCGCCCTTGTGGTTCACGAAGGGCGGTTTCACGCCGTCGGCGATGAGCGTGGGCTGGTGCTCCACGGCCTTGTGGACGATGGCGTCGAGGCGGTGCTCGGCCATGGTCTTGAGCAGGTGGATCATCAGGTGTTCCCGGGCCAGCAGGTACTGGTAGTGGTCGGCGGGGTCGGCGTTGGCCTTCAGGCGAACCTGCGCCTGGGCCGACAGCTTGGCGAACTCCGGCGATTGCATGGCCTCCTCGCGGGTCCGGTACGGCGGGTTGGCGCTCCGGGCCATGTAGATGCCGAACGCCGTCTCGCCGGCGTTGGGGGTGGCGCAGCGCTTGGCCAGCAACTCGTTGAGCCGCGCCAGCTCCACCGGGTCCACCACCTCGGCGCCGGCGGCGCGAAGCTCCTCCACCGCGTTGTCGAGGACCCCGGTGATGCTCTTGAAATCGTCCGCCTCGGGGTCGGTGTTGTAGCCCATGGGTGTCCGCAGGATGCCGATCCGCGCTCCCCGCAGACCGTCCGCGTCCAGAAAATCCGTGTAGCTGGGCGGTGCGTGCCCTACCCCTCTGGAGGTGATCGGATCGTCGCCGTCGTAGCCCACCATGACGTCCAGCAGCGTCGCCATGTCCCGGACGGTGCGGGCCATGGGCCCCAGAGACCCGGCCTCCTGGGGCCAGCCGGAGTAGACGCCGCTACGGCTTACCAGACCGGCCGTGGGCCGCATGCCGGCGATGCAGTTCCAGGTGGACGGCCGGCGGATGGACGCGAGCCCTTCCTGGCCGATCCCGACGGTGCCGAAATTGGCGGAGACCGCCGCCCCGGAGCCGCCCGACGAGCCGCCCACGGTGCGCTCGGTATCGTAGGGGTTGCGGGTGGAGCCGAACAGCGAGCCGTGGGTGTCTCCGGCGCCCAGCTCTCCCAGGGTGGTCTTGGCCAGCACGATGGCGCCGGCTTCCTTGAGCTTCTCCACCACCCGACAGTCCCGGTCCGGGTAGTAGTCCTTGAAGACCAGGGAGCCCAGGGTGGTGGGCGTCCCCTTCAGGTCGGCCTGGTCCTTGATGAGCACCGGGATGCCGTGGAGCGGTCCGGTCTTGCCCGAACTCTTGAAAGCCGCGTCCAGGCGGTCCGCCTCCTCCAGCGCCGCCGGGTTCACCGTGATGACGGAGTTGATTCGCGGGCCGCCCCGGTCATAGGCCTCGATGCGGTCGATATACATCTGCACCAGTTGGCGCGCGGTGAGGCTTCCGGCGGCAAAGGCGGCGTGGATGTTTTCGATGGTGGCTTCCGGCAGCGTGAACGAATCTTCGGATGGGCTCATGCGGTCCTCCCTTGGTACCCATTGTTTGATGTCTGGTGGCTTGTAACGTCCACACTCGTTCGGACCCTACCCCAACCTCAACTCCATGAACAGCGCGCCTTCACAGGGATTCTCGGTGTAACCAGCGATCTCGGTGAACCCCATCGAGCGATACAAGGCGATGGCCGCGTCCATGGAGGGAAGCGTGTCGAGCCGCACGGCGGCGTAGCCCATATCCCGCGCCGTTTGGACGATCCGCTCCGCGCACTTTCGCCCCAGGCCCTTGCCGCGAAACCCCGGGCGTAGAAAGAGACGTTTCAACTCGCAAATTCCGCCGCCCAAATCCCTGACGGCGACGCAGCC
>JAPOQB010000856.1 GCA_026710965.1 Deltaproteobacteria bacterium
ATGGCCGGCGGAATTCAAAAAGTGCGGCTGTTCGCCAATTTCCGGCCCGATCCGAGAGGGCTGGCGCTCCTGGCTCGAACGAGGAGCCGCGACGATGACCAGTTGCTGCGGGGTGTGGCCGGCGAGCTCGAACGCGAGGGGATTCGCGTTCTCGAGTCGACGCTTTTTCTGGAACGCATCATTCCGGCCGAGCCGGGCGTGCTCACGCGGACCCAGCCCAGCCCGGAACAGTGGCGGGACGTGCGCCTCGGTATCCCCATGGTCAAACGGCTGGGCCGAATGGGGATCGGCCAAACGCTGGTGTTGAAGGAGGGCGTCATTCTGGCTGTGGAGGCCATCGAGGGCACGGACGCGGCCATCCGCCGAGGCGGCGGGATCGTGGACGGCTCCGTGGTGGTGGTGAAGATGAGCAAGCCGCAGCAGGACTTGCGCTTCGACGTGCCCGCCATTGGCCCCGGGACCATCGAGGTGCTGAAGGAGGTGGGGGGAGGCGTGCTGGCGGTGGAGAAAGGACGCTCGATCCTTTTGGACAAGGAAAAGCTGCTTGCCACGGCGGACGAGGCGGGAATCGCGGTGGTCGCGGTGGAACGAGAAGCCGAATGAGAGAGCGGGAACCGATGGCGGTTGGAGTGGTGGGGGTCGGCTATGCCGGGAGCCTTCATGCGTCCAAGTATGCCGCGTCGCCGGCTGCACGGCTCGTGGCCGTCGCCGACATCGACGGACGACGGGCCCGGGAGGCGAGTGAGCGTTACGGGGTGCCCGCCGTGACCGACTATCGTGAACTCCTGGACAAGGTCCGCTGCGTCAGCATCGCGGTGCCGACGCAGCAACACTACCGGGTCGCGCGGGATTTCCTCACCGCGGGAATCGACGTGCTGGTGGAGAAGCCGATCACGTCCACCGTGCCCGACGGACAAAAACTGGTGGATTTGGCTCGACGGCATGCCCGCATCCTCCAGGTCGGCCACCTGGAGCGGTTCAACCCGGTCGTGCGCGAACTCAGCAAGGTCATCGCGGCGCCCCGGTTCGTCGAATGCCACCGTTTGGCTCCCTTTGTGGACCGGGGCACCGACGTCGACGTGGTGCTGGACTTGATGATCCACGACATCGATGTCATCTCCAGCCTCGTGCATGCGCCCGTCGTCGACATTGACGCCACCGGCGTCGCCGTGCTCACGGACAAGCCGGACATCGCCAACGCCCGTATTCGCTTCGATGACGGATGCGTGGCCAACGTGACCGCGAGCCGCGTGTCGATAAAGCGCCAGCGCAAGATTCGCTTCTTCCAGTCGGATGCCTACATTTCCCTGGACTACGACGCCAAGACGGCACAGGTCTACCGTATGGAGGATCGAAGCCAGGGTTGGGCCGGGATTCAAGGACAGATGATCGCCACAAGGGACGGCGACGCGCTCCAGGACCAGATCGAATCCTTCCTGGAGGCGGTTGCCACCCGCAAGAGCCCGGTGGTGAGCGGTGAGGACGGGTTGCACGCGCTCGAGATTGCATCGGCGATCAGCGAACGGCTGTAATGGCCCGCAACACCACTCATTCCTCCGCGGACCAGCGGCCCCTGGAGGTCATGCTGGTGGCGGGAGAAGCCTCGGGGGATGCCCGGGGGGCGGAGTTGGTACGCAACCTGCGGCAACGGGACCCGTCGGTGGAGTTTTTCGGCATGGGCGGCGCCGACCTGCGGCAGGCCGGCATGCGGGTCGTCTACGACAGCGCGAAGGTGGCCGGAGTGGGTTTCTCGGAAATCTTCGGGAGTCTTCGCCACATCTGGCTGGCCTACAGGCTGTTGCGCCGCCTGCTGCTGGACGCGCGGCCGGCGTTGCTCATCCTCATCGATTTCCCGGAATTCAATATGCGGCTGGCGCGGATCGCGCGCCGCCACGGCATCACCGTCCTGTACTATATCAGTCCGCAGGTATGGGCGTGGCGCCGCTACCGCATCCGCCGGATCGCGGCGAGCGTCGATGCCATGGCCGTCGTTTTCCCCTTCGAGGCGGACCTCTACAGGGCGTCGGGTGTGCCTACGGTGTCCTTCGTGGGACACCCCCTCGTGGACGTGGTGAACCCCAGCCAGGACCGGGAGACGAGTCTTCGGGCGACCGGTCTGGATCGCGGGAAACTCACGGTGGCGCTGATGCCGGGAAGCCGCGAGAAGGAGGTCGGTTCTCTCATCGGCCCCATGCTCGAAGCCGCCGGTGTGCTGGCCCGGGAGCGGGATGCGCAGTTTCTGCTGATCCGCGCCAGCACCATCGACCGGAGCGCCCTGGAGCAGGCCGTGTCGGCATCGCCCGTGGACGTGCGCATTGTCGAGGGTGATGCGTACAACATGCTGGCGGCGGCGGACCTGGTATGGGTGGCCTCCGGTACGGCGACCCTGGAGGCGGGGCTGCTGAAAAAGCCCATGGTGATCACCTATCGGTTGTCGCCGTTGAGCTATTGGCTCGGGCGGCTGCTGGTGCGGGTGGACCACATCGGCATGGTCAACATCATCGCCGGCGAACGGGTGGTGCCGGAGTTGATTCAGGACGAGGTGACGGCGGAACGGATCCTTGCCGAAACCAGGCGCATGCTGCAGCCGGAGACCCAGAACGCCGTGGTCCGGAAACTCGAGATGGTGCGACAACGGCTGGGACCTCCGGGGGCTCCCGGACGCGTGGCGGACATGGCCATGGCCCTGCTGGCGCACCCCGGCACCGGGACGTCGCCATGAAGATCTACCTGCGCCTGCTGCGATACCTGAGGCCCTACGTCTGGCCGCATTTCTGCGGCGCCGTGGTCTGCATGCTGCTGTTCAGCGCCACCTCCGCCATGCTGCCGTTCGTGGTGAGGGACATGATGGACCAGGTGTTCGTCAACCGGGACCGCGAGATGCTGGTCTACGTCACCGTGGCGGTGGTGATCTTGTTCATCTGCCGCGGCGCGGGCAACTTCGGCCAGGTGTATTTGATGGAATACGTCGGCCAACGGATCGTCCGCGATCTGCGCTCGGCCCTGTGCGAGAAGCTGCAATGGCTCTCTCTCGCCTACATTCACCGGCACCCCACGGGCACGCTGCTTTCCAGGGTCACCAGCGACGTCACGCTGGTCCGGACCGCGCTCACCAGCGCGGTCGCCTCTTTGGCCCGCAACAGCACTTCGGTGGTGGCGTTGACCGCGGTGGCCTTCTACATGGACTGGTTCCTGGCCGCCATCGCCTTCGTGGCCTTCCCGGGTACGGTTCTGCCCGTCCGGCGCCTCACCAACCAGGTCCGGAGGGCGACCCGGAGAAGCCAGGCGAGCACCGGCACCCTTACCACGATCCTGCAGGAAAGCCTTCAGGGGAGCTCCATCGTGAAGGCCTTCGGCATGGAGCGGTATGAGTTGGACCGGTTCAACCGGGAAAACCGGGAGATCCTGCGGTACAGCATGAAGGCGAGCCGGGCCCGGGCGATCATGCCCGCGGCGATGGAATGGCTGGCCGGGCTCGGCATCGCCGGGGTGGTGTGGTACGGCGGAAGCGCTGTTATCGAAGGCGGCCGCACCGCCGGCGAGTTCTTCGCTTTCCTCACTGCCCTGTTCCTTACCTATGAGCCGTTGAAGCACCTCAGCCGGACGTTCCCGGAGCTCTACCAGGGCATCGCGGGAGGAGAACGGGTCTTCGAGGTGCTGGACGCGCCGCTGGACATTGCGGATGCTCCGGACGCGGTCCCCGCCGCACCCTTCTCGGACCGCATCGCGTTCCGCGGCGTCGAGTTCGGCTACCGGGCGACCCCCGTGTTGGCCGGCATCGACCTGGAGATCCGGCGCGGCGAGATGGTCGCGCTCGTGGGCATGAGCGGCGCCGGCAAGACGACCCTCTCGGCCCTGGTGCCGCGATTTTACGACGTGAATTCCGGCAGTATCACCGTGGACGGCATGGATCTCCGCAAGCTGAGCCTCGATTCCCTCCGCCGCCAGATCGGTATCGTGACGCAGCACACCTTCCTCTTCAACGACAGCGTCAGGAACAATATTTCCTACGGTGATCCGGGCAAGGACATGGAGGACATCGTCAGGGCCGCCAAGGCGGCCAACGCCCACGAGTTCATCATGGAACTGCCCGACGAATATGATACCGTCATCGGCGAGCTCGGCCTGAAACTCTCCGGGGGGCAACGGCAACGAATCGCCATCGCCCGGGCGGTGCTCAAGAACGCCCCCATCCTGATCCTCGACGAGGCCACTTCGGCGCTCGACTCGGAGTCGGAGCGGTTGGTGCAAGGTGCCCTGGACCACCTCATGGAAAACCGCACGAGCCTGGTCATCGCGCACCGGTTGTCGACCATTTCCAACGCCAACCGCATCGTCGTCCTGTCCAAGGGGACGGTCGTGGAAGAGGGGACGCATCACCAACTGCTGGCCCGGCAACGAGAGTACAGCCGTCTCTACAGCCTCCAGGCTGCCGGCGTCTCGACGGAGTCGTGAGCCGGTGTTCGGCCTCTACAACACGGTATGGCACGCGGGCCTGCTCCTCGGACTGCTGATGTGGCCCTTGGGTTACGTTATTGGCCGGAGCCGCTACGGCGGATTGCGGGAGCGTCTCACGGTGTATCCGCCGGAGCTGATGGCGGCCCTGGCCGGTTCCCGCCCCATCTGGATCCACGCCGCCTCCGTGGGCGAGGTGCGATCCGCCGCCGCGCTGGTGAGGCGGTTAAAGACGGAATGGCCGCATCGCAAACTGCTGGTGTCGACGGTGACCGTGACCGGGCGCCATACGGTCCGGGAGGCCCTGCCCGATATCGACGGGGTCACCTATCTGCCGCTGGACCTCCCCTGGCTCGTTTCCCGAAGTCTCCGCCGGCTTCGGCCCGAGTTGATCATTCTGCTGGAAACGGAGATCTGGCCCAACTTCGTCCGCGCGGCACACCGGTTGCGGATTCCCACCGTGCTTCTCAGCGGCCGCCTGTCGCCCCGCGGCGCCCGGCTGTATGGACGTTTCCGGAAGCTGTTCAGGCCGGTGCTGGACGAGGTTGCCGGTTTCGGCATGCAAGACCATGAGAATGCCGGCCGCATGCTGGGCCTGGGCGTGGACCCGCTCAAGGTGGCCGTAACCGGATCCCTCAAGCACGCGGCCGCGGAACCGGGACCGGTCCCCGAGTTGCCGCACCGCGACCAGGGAGGCGGTCCCGTGATCGTGGCCGGAAGTACCCACCGGGGCGAGGAGGAGATGCTTCTGGACGTATTCCCCGGGCTGCGCCGTCACCATCCCGGACTCCTTCTGATTCTCGCGCCGCGGCATCCGCAGCGTTTTGGAGAAGTCGAGGGGCTGCTCCGGGAGCGGAAGTTGCCCTACCGCAGGCATAGCGGGATGGGCGGCCGCCAGTCCCGGGACTATGGAGTCCTGTTGCTGGATACCCTGGGCGATTTGCCGCGATACTACGGCTGCGCCGACGTTGCGGTCGTGGGCGGCAGCCTGGTGCCGGCGGGAGGACACACCCTCATCGAGCCGGCGCAGTGGGGCAAGCCGGTGCTGGTCGGGCCGCATCGTTCCAACATTGCGGAGAGCGCGCGGGAACTGTTGGAGCAGGGCGGTGCGCTCGAGGTCCGCGACCGGAAGGATCTACTCCGGGAGTTGGC
>JAPOQB010000210.1 GCA_026710965.1 Deltaproteobacteria bacterium
CGGGGCAACCGCCGGAGTCGACGTGCGCGGATTCGCACCCGGCACGCGCGAAACCGACGCCATCCGGCCGGGACGGCTGGTGGGAACGGCTCACGGCGTCCTGTTGACCGGCGGCAGCGCCTTCGGCCTCGACGCGGCCGCGGGCGTCATGCGCTTCCTTGAGGAGCGCGGCGCCGGCTTCGCCACGGCCCATGCGGTGGTCCCCATCGTCCCCGGCGCCGTCATCTATGACCTGGGCGTCGGCGATTCACGGGTCCGGCCCGACAAGGCCATGGGCTACCGCGCCTGCCAGGGGGCCACCGACGCGCCCGTGCCCACCGGCCGCATCGGCGCCGGGACCGGCGCGACGGTGGGAAAGGCGCCAGGCCTGCGTGCGGCGGACGGCGGCATCGGCTCTGCCTGCGCCAGGCTGCCCGGCGGCGCTACGGTGGGCGCGCTGATGGTGGTGAATTCCGTGGGGAATGTCATCGATCCGGCTACCGGGGAGACCGTCGCGGGCGCTCGTGACGAGTCATCCGGCCGATGGGTCGATGTGGCCCCCAGCCTCCGGCGAGGCGATGCCCCAAGGATGTCCGGAACCAACACTACCATAGGCGTCATCGCCACCGACGCCGCCCTTTCTTCGGCCGAAGTCAATACTGTGGCTGCCATGGCTCACGACGGCATCGCCCGCGCCATCCGCCCGTCTCACACGCTTTACGACGGCGACACCCTGTTCGCCCTCTCCACCGGCAAGCGCCGCGCCGGCGTCAACGCCGTCGGCATCGTCGCCGCCGAAGTGGTCGCTCAGGCTATTCTCAACGCGGTTGCAGGGGAACGAAGCAAGGGCGGGGAACCCACTTAGAGCCCCGGGTTGCGTGATCAATCACCTTTCAGTCCAACCACCCTTGAGCGGCCATCGCCGAATCTGGTAAGAAGAACCTGCGCGCCCGTAGTGAAAAGGACATCACGAGGGTCTCCGGAACCCTAAGTCCAGGTTCGATTCCTGGCGGGCGCACCATTTCCGTCGACGCCCCCCAACTTGTCGCCACCGACTCCTCGCCCTGACTCTCATACACCACCCTTTTTCGTTGACTTTTTTCGGTATTTATTTCAGCTTATCGTTATTGTTGCTTTAACGGGAAGGGGAAATCATAGACGGTATATCGCTGACTATCACCCACCGCCAGGATACGCCTTGCTGGATGGCTCAATGCACTGGGTAAGAGGGAACCCACAACGCGAGTGATGGAGGTGCACCATGAACCGGTGTCTCGCAGTGATCGCAATCAGCGCACCGCTGGCTCTTGCAGCCTGCGGTGGCGGTAGCAGCGGCCAGCCAGCCACTCCCGGCAATATCACTCTGGCCGAAGTCAACACGGCCTCCCCGAACATGACGCTGCGCGCGGCCGACACCGCCGCAACCTCTCTCCCGGCCTTTGGCAGCGTCACGCAGTCGTCGAACCGGGACGCCGGCGGCGTCTCGACGGACTCGGCCAGCACGACGTTCGATGGGCAGAACATCGCTCTGACCGTCACGCGCGAGAACGGGAACTCGTTCACCCTCGACGTGGCGGGGGACGCCTACGAGAGCCGCCCTCTCGAGGGGCTCTTTCCGGGGTACCGCAGCCACCTCTGGCATCTCCTGGATGTCGGGAGCGACACCACGCGCAGCGCCTTCGTCGCCGTCAACTGGGACGATAGCGACCCCGCGCACTACCTGGCAGGCGGCTACTGGATTCACCTCACTGGCAATGTAGAAACCCTGAGCATCACGGATGTCGAGATCGGGGCCTTCGCGGATGGCCCGGAGATATCCCTGTCGAACCCGCCGATCATGCCCGCTCTGGGCAGCGCGCAGTACGCGGGGACGGCCCACGGGCTCACCGTGACGCGGTACGGCACCGACTTCCCGAGCATCGCTCCGGGCACTCTCGACATGGGAGAGTTCTACTCCACCGTCGCCCTGACGGCGGACTTCGCGGATGGCACGATCGGCGGGTGCATGGGGTGCGCTGACGGCATCGAGTTCAACGTGTTCCGCGTGGAGCCGACGACGGGAGACGTGGAGGAGTTGAGCGGCACCATGCAATACCGGGTTATCCTCGGCCCCACATCGTTCGATCCGAGCGGGAAATTCCGGAGCACCGACGTAACGATCGAGCATCCTCAGATCGGCCTGTCCTCAAGCGGCGTCTGGGGCGGCCGGTTCTCGAACGTGCCCGCCGACAACGGCGACCCGCGCCTCATCGCGGGCACGGTCGGAGGCAACATCTCCACACCGGGCGGAAGCGAAGGGTCGATGGTAGGCCTCTTCGTGGGCACGAAGCAGTAGTGACCGTCAGGTCCTATTGAGGCCTTCCGTGGACGTGTACGTGTTCAGGTAGTGCTGAATGTCTATGGCACTGGCGTAAAGTTGAAGTCATCGCGCGACAGAATTGCATCGACGCCTCCGAGTCTCTCGATTCGAGCTTGCTGGTCGGTGAAGACACGTCGGTTGACGCTCTCGGGATCCACGATCTTGTGAAGCCGGTCGTAGAGGCGGCCTTGAACGTCCTGCGTCTCGGGCCGGCCGGCGAGGTCCGTTTGCTCGAACGGGTCAACTGAGAGATCGAAGAGTTGTGCGGGATAGCCGACGTAATGCACGAGCTTCCAGGCATCCTCGCGCACCATGAACTCGCCGGTCATCGATCCGTCATCGTGCATCTCGCTGAACACGACGCGGTCCGGTGATTGCTCCCGCGCGAGAGCGATGAGGCTGTTCCCGGGAAGCCGGCGTTCGCGCGCGTCGAGCTCGCCGCACACCGTTTCAACCACGGTGGGGTAGATATCGACCAGCGACACCGGGGTGGAGCATCGCGTTCCGGGGTTGATGCCCGGTCCCGAGACCAACAACGGAACGCCGCTCGATTCTTCGTACATCACCGACTTGCCCCAAAGGCCGCGGTTGCCGAGGCTTTCGCCGTGATCGGAAGTGTAGATGACCAGCGTGTCATCGGCCCGCCCGCTGTCCCGCAGCGCGTCCAGGATTCTGCCGATCTGGAAATCGAGGAAGGAGCAGAGTCCGTAGTAGGCCTTCAGCCCCACCTCCAGCCGCTCCTCGTCGAAGAAATCGCCGTAGTTCCAGGTTTCCCGGTAGTGGTCGATCACCGGGTGGCGAGGTCGGTCGGCCTGCCGGTACAGGCGGGGCCTCGGTAAGTCGACACGGGCGTAGCGATCGTAAAATTCCTTGGGCGCGATCAGTGGATAGTGCGGAGAGAGCATCGACGAGAACAACACCCAGGGACGTTCGTCGTTCCGGTGTTCGCGGATCCAGCGCACGGTAGTCTCGGCGACCCGGGTGTCTAAGCGGGTGTAGGCGGACTGCCCGCGCCCGGCCTCGGCGGCCAGTCCGCGCGCCACCGTGCGTACCCGCTTGTCCGTGCGCAGCAGTCCATGGACGTCGCCGACGCCGTCGACAACATAGATGGGGTGCCGCACATCGCTGAAGCCGTTGTCGTCATCGGCGCTCCGGAAGTGGAGCTTGCCGATCGACACCATCTCATGGCCCGCGTCACGGACCCGGTGGTGCCAGGACGGGACCCTGCCGTCATAGGGGGCGGCGCTGTCCCAGTAACCGGTACGGTGGACGTAGTCTCCGGTCGCGAGACTGGCGCGCGAGGGTACGCAAATGGGTGAGTTGCAGTAGGCGTTTTCGAAGACGACTCCGCGGTCCGCAAGGGCATCGAGATTCGGCGTGCGGACGATCGGATTCCCGTAACAGCCGGCAACCTCCCGGCTGTGCTCGTCCGACATGATGAGAAGCAGGTTCATGCCGATGCGTCGCGATAGTCGGGATTGCCGGCCGAGGAACGTATCGGTTCCCACCCCCGCGGAATACCCGGCCGTACGGGGACGGTCCGCGGGGGTGACGATCAATCGTACAAGAGGCCGTCCCTACTTCGGCAGCTTGTCGTCGATCCCCTTGACGTACCAGTTCATGCCCAGCAGCGTGCCGTCGTCGAGGCGCTTGCCCTTGGGCACCGCCAGAGTGCCGTCCTGCTTGTAGATGGGGCCGTCGAAGGCGTGCATCTTGCCGGAGCGGATCTTATCCTCGGTGGCCTTGGCCATGGCGGCGACGTCGGCGGGCATGTTGGTGTAGGGGGCCATCCCGACCATGCCGGTGTCCATCCCGCCCCAGGTGTCGGTGGACTTCCAGGAGCCGTCGAGCACCGCCTTGGTGCGCTGGATGTAGTAGGGGCGCCAATCATCGATGATGGCGGTGAGCTGGGTCTTGGGGCCGAACTTGATCATGTCCGACGCCTGGCCGAAGGCCTTGGCGCCCTTCTCGCCGGCGATCTGCATGGCCGCGGTGGAGTCCGTGTGCTGCGTGATGATGTCCGCGCCCTGGCCTATGAGCACCTTGGCCGCGTCCGCTTCCTTGCCGGGATCGAACCAGGAGTTCACCCACACCGTCTTCAGCTTGAAGTCGGGGTTGATGGACTGGGCGCCGAGCATGAAGGCGTTGATGCCGCGCACCACCTCCGGAATCGGAAACGACGCGATGTAGCCGGCGACCCCGCTCTTGGACATCTTGGCCGCGATCTGGCCGATGACGTAGCGGCCTTCATAGAAGCGCGAGGAATAGGTGGAGACGTTCTTCGCCCGCTTGTAGCCGGTGGCGTGCTCGAACTTCACCTTGGGGAAGCGTTTGGCCACCTTGATGGTGGGATCCATGAAGCCGAAGGAGGTGGTGAAGATGAGGCCCGCGCCCTGCCGGGCGAGACGCGTGATGGCGCGTTCCGTATCCGGGCCTTCGGTGACTTTCTCGATGTAGAGGGTCTTGACGCCCTTGCCCAGGGCCTTTTCGACGGCAAGGCGGCCCTGGTCGTGCTGGTAGCTCCAGCCGTGGTCGCCGATGGGGCCGACGTAGATGAAGCCGACCTTCAAGGGGTCCGCCCCGAGCGCGTTTGTGGTGACGAGGGACAGGGCAAGAGCGGCCGCCAGCACGATGAACTTTCGCATTTTTCCTCCTCCGGATGGGTACAGGTGCCGTCCGTTTACCGGTCCGGCACG
>JAPOQB010000208.1 GCA_026710965.1 Deltaproteobacteria bacterium
GCCGCCGGTCCGCCGCAAGGCCGGAGAGGGCCGCGACAGGATCGTCCACCACCGTCGCCGGCAGCCCCGGAGGCAACGCCGACGACAACGAACCCGGATCGGCGCCCCGTTCCGTCGGCGTCCGGGTCAGGACCACTTCCCTGGACACGCCGCAAAGGGCGGCGAGCATGGACGGCCAGTCCTTGTCGTGCATGCTGCCGAACAACAAACGGACCTTCCTGCCGCCGAGGAGCGCCGGAAGCTCGGTGACGAGGGCTGCCACCGCGCCGGCGTTGTGGGCTCCGTCCAGTATGATGGTGGGACGTCCCGGCAGGACCTCCAACCGCCCCGGCCACGCCACCGACCGCAAGCCGGCGCGGATCGCGTTCTCGCGGACGGGCAGGACGCTGTGCAGGGTCTCGAGGGCCGCCAGGGCGACTGCCGCGTTATGCCGTTGATACCCGCCGCGCAGGCTCAGGCTCAAGCGTTCCAACGCCCATTCCCGCCCGTGGTAGTCGAAATGCCGGCCGTCATGCGGCGTGACGGAGAAGTCCTTGCCCCAGCGCCGGACCGGAACGCCCCGCGAGCGTGCGATTTGCCGTATCGCGCGTCCGGCCGCGGCAGGCAGGTCGCCGCAAACCAGGGGCACCCCGGTCTTGATGATGCCGCCCTTTTCCCGCGCGATGGAGCCGATCCGTTTCCCGAGAAAACGCTCGTGGTCCCGGGCGATGGTGGTAATCACGCAAACGTCCGGGTGGACCACGTTAGTGGCGTCGAGCCTTCCTCCGAGCCCTACCTCCACCACCGCAACGTCCACCCCTTCCCGGGCGAAGTGCAGAAACGCCATGACCGTCGCGAACTCGAAAAACGTCAGGCACAAGGACGCTTGTGCCGTCCGATCGGCAATCTCCCGAACCAGGGCAACGACCACGGCCCGCGCGATGCGCCGTTTGCCGACGCGGATTCTCTCGGTGAAATCGGCGAGGTGCGGCGACGTATAGATTCCGGCCCGGTAGCGCCCCGCCGACAGCACCGCCTGAATCATGGCGGCGGTGGACCCCTTGCCGTTGGTTCCGGCGACATGACAGACCCGGAACCGGTTCTGGGGATGACCGAACAACGACAACGCCTGCGACACGCGCTCCAGCCGCAGGTCGATCTCGGCGCCGCGAAGATTGTAGATGAAGTCGAGACTCTTTTGATAGGAAGTCACAGGACCGAGGCAGGGGCGGGTTGGAACCCGCCCTGCGTCATTGCGCCTTGGCCGCGGCGATGAAGTCCTTCATTCGCGGGTGGTCCTTGCGGCCCGGCTCCGCCTCGACGCCGGTGCAGACGTCCACGCCGAAGGGCTTCACTACACGCACCGCCTCGCTGACGTTCTCGACGTCGAGGCCGCCGGCGAGGATCACCGGGCGCGCCATCGGCGCCCGCAGCCACGTCCAGGTGAAGGGAGACCCCGAGCCGCCGAACCCTCGGCTCCAGGAGTCCAGGAGATAGTAGTCCACCGGATACTCCCCGATCTCGCCGATGGTCTCCTGGTCCCGGACGCGGAACGCCTTGATCACCTTGAGCGGCCAGTGGGTACAGAAACGAGCGTCTTCGTCACCGTGGAACTGGAGCGCGGTGAGGCCGGAGCTTTCCGGCGACCGGCACGACCGCAACACCGACGCTACGTGCTGGCGCGACTCGTTGACGAACAGGCCCGCCGTGCAGATTCCGGGAGGCACCTCCCGGAGTATCGCGGCCGCCTTCTCGGGCTGGATGTACCTCGGGCTGGGCGGATAGAAGTTGAACCCCAGGGCGTCGGCGCCGTACTCCACCGCCCTCAACGCATCCTCGGCGCTGGTGACGCCGCATATCTTAACCTTGACCATCGCGTCCGGCGGCGGCATCCACCCGGAGCAGCTCGGCCAGCTTCGCACCGGGGTCGGCGGAACGCATGAGGGTCTCGCCGACCAGAAAGACCCTGCCCCCGGAGGCCTCGAGCCGCTCGACGTGCCCGACGTCCTTGATGCCGCTCTCGCACACCGCCAACACCTGTGCCGGGATTCGCCGCAGAAGGGCTTCGGCCACGCCGAGATCCACCTGGAAGGTATGCAGGTTCCGATTGTTGATGCCGATCATGGA
>JAPOQB010000115.1 GCA_026710965.1 Deltaproteobacteria bacterium
ACGAACTCAGATACGGGACTCCCTCGCGCTTCAGGATATGGGCGATCACGTCCACCGTTCTCATGGTATCGACTGCTCCCTCCCGCCGCTCTCGGTTCTCGACAGGTTGGTGAATTTCCTCGCGGGTGCCAACACGGGCGGGTTGAACCCGCCCGACTAAGGCCCCGGCGGCGGCAGGGCAAAGCCGCGGCAGAGGGCCTCCCAGGTACCAAGGTCCGCCAGGGTGCGCAGGGTGCTCAGGGTCGGCGGTATGATGGCCATGCGTCCCCGCTCCGACCGCTTCAATCCCTCTTCCGGGGTGATCCAGAGACTCTCCGTCACCTCTTCCGATACGCTGAGCGGCACCTGCCCTTCCGGCAAGGGAGCCAGAAAGAACCTGGTATCGAACCGCATGGCATAACGCTCGGGCGTGACGCGGTGGTAGAAGTAGACCGGACTGCCGAGGTCGCAGAAGAGTTCCTCGGACGCCAACAGCTCGGGAAAACTCACGCTCCCGCTCAACAGGGACTGCCGTCTGGCGGCCATGCGTTCCCGGGTTTCCCTCGCCATGATCGCGCCGCCCTCCCCGTCCACCGTCAGGAGCACACCGACCTCCTCGTAGAGCTCCCGGATGGCGGCCACCCAGTGTCCGATGGCGTCCTCCGCGCTCAACTCGTCCCCCAAACGCGTACGGGCATCCTCGGGCGAAAGGCCGCGGCACAGCTCCAGCATGGCCGGGGCGGCGTCGGAACGCTTGACGCTCCCCCCGGGGAAGACGAAGAAGCCCCCCAGAAAACGCATCTCCTGGGGCCGACGCGTCATGAAGATCTCGAAGGCGCCGTCCGCCGTGGGGCGTACGAGCACGATGGTCGAGGCTCTTCTGGGAAGTCGCGTTTCCTGCATGGTCCCTCGGCGCGGCACGGATCAAGAACCCCGGAGCCTTGCCACCAGGGCTTCGTAGGAGTTCCGGTTGATCACGCGGTTGAACTGCGCACGGTAGTTGTTGACCAGGCTGATGTCGGCGATGACGATGTCATAGATGCGCCATCCGCCCAGCTCCTTCACGCGGTGCAGACGGTAGTCGACGTCAAACTTGCGCCCTTCCTGATCCACGATCCTGGTATCGACCTGGGCGAATCGGCCGTCAATCTCTTCACGGATGAAATGCATCCGCTGGCCATTGTACGAGGCGATCCGGTTCGCATACGTCTGTTCCAGCAAACGGGTAAAGAGCGCGGTGAACTCTTTACGCTGCTCGGGGGTCCGACGGCGCCAGTGAGCGCCAAGGGAGCGCCGGGCCATCTCGGGAAAGTCGAAGAGCGGCAGGACGGCCGCCCGAAGCTGCTCGAACCTGGTGTCCTGCTTGAGCCTGGAATCGCTGAGAATCGAAACCCCGAGCCGCAACGCCTTTTCGATCTCGCTCCGGGGCCCTCCCTCTGCCGCCGCCGTTGACGCGAGGCAACCCGCCGCCAACAGAAACGTGCACACCCACCTGCATCCGGGGCTCCCACGTGCGCCCTTCTTCTCCGCAAAGGTTTGCCCCATGACACACCGACCCGTCCAATCTAAGCAATAATCCCCAGGAAGCCAAACATGGGCCGGTCTCACCGGTCTCAGGCAAGCCGCACGGTCTTCGAGAAGTCGTAGTCGGGCGGAATGTCGCCCTCGAACTCCCACGCCACCCGGGAGCCGTGCCCGTCACCGGCAAGATGCTCCTCGAGGAAGTGGAGCAACAACGCCCATGCCGCTTCGGACGACTCGGGCCGGTAGCGCCCGGGCATGGTGTCGTTGAGCCAGCCGTGAGGGGCGTCCCGGAAGATGCGGATGGAATAGCTCTTCCGGGAATCCTCCAGCGCACGCCGGAAACGCAGCACGTCATCCACCGAGATGATGTGATCGCTGTCGCCGAAGGCGCCCAGTACCGGGCAGGACAGTCGCTTGATGAACTCTCCCACCGGCGTCGGGCGTTCGTCGTGAGGCTGCCAGTCCCGTTCATAGATGCCACCGTAGAACACCACCGCACACCGGAGATCGTCCCGGTGGGCCGCCGCCAGCAGCGGTTGGCGTCCGGTCTGGCACACCCCCATCACGGCGATGCGGTCGCCGTCCACGCAGTCCAGCCCGCGGAGGTAGCCCATGCATTCGTCGAGGTCGACGAGCGCCTCGTCGTCCCGGATGCCGACGCCGATGTCGCCGAGGGCCAGGGCTTCCCGGTCGCCGGTGAACCGCGAAAACATGTCGGGGGCCAGCACCACGTAGCCGTTCTCGGCCAGGCGCTCGGCAATGTCCGTGGTGTGTTGCACGACGCCGTAGCGCTCGTGGAGCTGGATCACCGCCGGGGAGCGGCCGTCTCCCGCCGACTTGGCCAGATAGCCCTTCTTGCCCGGAGCGAACTCGACCTCCGCTATCATGTCCGACCCTCCTTTGGATCTTGACGCTGCGCGCACACCCGCAACGTCTTGCCGTGAAACGTACCAGATCGAGGCGAATGAAGCGACGGCGGCACGTCCACGCTGGTCTCTCGAATACAATTGCGGTAGATTCCCGGCAGCTCTCGCGCTCGCGTTCCCGGAACACACCTTGTTGGAGATCACCCGTATCGAAGCGCGCGTCCTGAACGTGCCCCTCAAAGCACCCTTCACCATCGCCGGAGCCCGGCTGGACACCGTGGGCAACGTCGCCGTCCGGCTCGACCTCGCCAACGGCGTCAGCGGCTGGGGCGAGATCCCGGTCCTGCCCACGGTGACGCCGGAGGACCAAGCCACGGCCCTCGAGGCGGCACGCCGGGCAGCAGCGGAATGGACCGGCCGGGATGCCCTGCGCTGGCGGCCGCTGGTGAAGGACCTCGCCGGCGCCTTGGCGGCAACGCCGACGGTACGGGCCGGCCTGGAGATCGCCCTCTTCGACGCCCTGGCGCACAACTGGGGCATCCCCCTATTCGCATTCTTCGGCGGCGCCGCCGACCGCGTCGTCACCGACATCACCATCCCCATCTGCGGGCCGGAGGACGCCCGCCGGCTTGCGGTCGAGTACCGCGGCCGCGGCTTCACGACCCTCAAGACCAAGATCGGCGCCGACGTCGACGCCGACGTCGAGCGCGTCAACGCCATCCGCGAGGGCCATCCGACCAGTGACCTCATCCTCGACGCCAACGAGGGCTATGACGTGGCGCAGACCCTCGCGGTGTTGAACACCCTCCGCCGGAAGGGGCTTGTGCCCAGCCTGCTGGAGCAACCGGTGCCGCGGGAAGACCGGGAGGGGCAGGCCCGGCTGGTACGGGAAGCCGGCGTTCCCGTGGCCGCGGACGAGTCCTGCCGCTCTTCCGAGGACGCCGCGGGCATCGCCCGGGACCGGCTCGCCCACGTCATCAACATCAAGCTGGCCAAGTGCGGGGTGGTCCAGGCCCTGGAGATCATCGCTATCGCTCGCGCATCCGGCCTCGGGCTCATGATCGGCGGCATGGTGGAGACGCGCCTGGCCATGGGGTTCAGCGCGCATCTCGCGGCGGGCACCGGGGCCTTCCAATGGGTCGACCTCGACACCCCGATGCTGCTGGCCGAGGACCCCGTGCGCCACGGCTACACGGTGGACGGACCGCGCTACGAACTGGGGCACATCACCGCCGGGCATGGCGGAGAGCTGGCGGAATGGTGAACCCTCGGCCCGCCATCATCGTACACGGCGGCGCCGGGCGGGGCTCCGGCGAGTGGCGCGAGGCCAGGCTCGCCGGATGCCTGGCGGCGGCCCGCACCGGCTGGAAGGCCATCGAGGACGGGAGGACGGCCCTGGATGCGGTGGAGGCGGCGATCCGCGCGCTGGAGGATGATCCGCATTTCAACGCCGGCACCGGATCGTCGCTGAACCAGGCCGGCGAGGTGGAGATGGATGCCGCGCTCATGTCCGGCACCCTCGAGGCCGGAGCCGTGGCCGCGGTTTCGGGTATCCGGAACCCGATCCATCTCGCGCGCAGGGTTCTGGAGGACGGCCGGCACGTGCTGCTGGCGGGCCCCGGGGCGTGTGACTTCGCACGGCGGGCCGGTATCCCATCGGTCCCGGCCGAAGCTCTGATAACCCGGACCCAGCACGAACGTTGGCGGCAGAGTCACGGCACGGTAGGCTGCGTGGCCGTGGACCGCGACGGCCGCATCGCCGCCGGCACCTCCACCGGCGGCACGCCGCGCAAGCTCCCCGGCCGGGTCGGCGACACGCCCCTCATCGGCTGCGGCACCTACGCCGGCGCCGCCGGAGCGGCTTCGTGCACGGGACTGGGTGAAGCCATCATCAAGATGGTGCTGGCCAAGACCTCGGTGGACCTGCTGGGCTCCGGCCGTTCCCCCAAGGAGGCCGCTCAAAAGGCGGTCGGGCTGTTGTCGGAGCACACCGGCGGGCAAGCCGGCGTCATCATGGTGGACCGGCTTGGCGCCGTCGGCTACGCCCACAACGCCGAGGAGATGCCCGTCTGCCACATCACCGCGGGCAACCAACCGATCACCGCCTTCTGACCCAGCAGGTTGTTGAGAAGCCCGCTACGACAAGGGCGTCACATGGAGTCTTCAACAACCTGCAAGTGTGGTGTCTGGTTAAGGAGACTCTGATCAGTTTGTGCGGGCGGCAATTGATCAGAGCTTCCCTAATTCGCATATCCGCCGGAACGCGTCAGGCCGAGACTTCGGAGCTGGTCCTTGAGAGACTCCGGGGTCATCGGCGCGCGCAGGAGCTCACGCACCGCCTCGCCGGCCTTGCCGGGTTCCGCCGTCCGGGCCAGGAGGGGCTCCAGCGGCACCTCCGCTTCCGCCCATTGCCGCAGTGGGTAGAGCGCGTCGATGGCCGCCGCGCGCAGGTCGTACCGGTCCCGGAACGCGCCGGTGGCGGCGATGAACGCCCGAGCCGCCGCGGGGAGCGTCTCCTCCCAGGCGGAACCGCCCTCGACTCCGCGCCGCACCGCGCTGGAGGACTGGTCCTTGAGATGGGCGGGAAGCGACAACGGACGGACCCGGTCCCGGTACGGGAGATTCTCGGGCTGCTCCAGCAGCGCCCGCAGGTCCCCGCCGTCCCAGTCCTCGCGGTTGGCGGCAATGAGCCGCGTGTGGGCGAACAGCGCGTTCAGAGCGCCGTCGCGGTCATCGTAGTATTTCGGATCGAAGATCTGGAGCACCTTGTCCATGCCCACGATGAACCACAGCTCCGCCGCGCCGCCGAAGCTTGCCGCGAAAGCGGGGACCTGTTCGGAGTAGAGGCCGCGGTTGATCACCGCCACCGCGGCCCAGGGATGCTCCCGCGCCATCAGGGACAGCAGCAGGAGGCGGTCCTCGCGGATCAGGCCCTCGACCCGTTCCTTGTCGACGATGACGCTGCTGAGGGAGAATACGACGTGGTCCAGGTCGAAGCGGCGCCGGGCCGCCCGGGCCAACTCCAGGTGAGCGATAGTGGGAGGATTGAAGGAGCCCGGGAGTATGCCTACCCGGCCGCCGTCGATGCGCTCCGGCCCGCCCACCAGGACGGCCTCGGGCGCATCGGCGGCCTCAACGCTTGCCAGCGCCTGCCGGAAACCGAAAAGGCGCCTGAGATCGGAAAAGTCGTGCTGCGACGAGCTCTCCTATTTCCAGATGTTCGGGCTCTCTTCCTCGCGAAAATACACGTCACAGAAGGGACAATGAAACTCCATTCCGGAGCCCAGCATGTGCGGGTTCACGACGAACTTTTCACTGCATTTCGGACACGTCACTTCAACAGCCTGACCCATGAAGCTTTCCTTTCACCAGTGGCCTGTAACTTATCGATCGACAACAACCTTACAGTCCACTAGGACCAATAGGTGGTGCGGTCTATGGGAATGTGCGAGAGGATCTCTCCCGGTATGAAATCCTCGATCTTGATCCTTTGCATGGCCTCGTCCGGCACCTTCGACACCGGCGAGAACGGCCGGTCCAGCGGCCGCGTGGCATCCACGATCATGCCGGAGGTCTTGATCTCGTCCACCAGCGAGGGGTCCAGGAAGTTGCCGCGGAAGAGCGGCTTCAGGATCGACACCTGACGGTGGGGCTGCACCCGTGTCGCCAGGGCCCACAGGATATCCGTGGAGTCGTAGACATTGATGTCCTCGTCGAAGACGAAGACGTTCTTGGTATGGTCGAAGGTCAGCGCCGCGGCCGCCGCCCGGCCGGGATCGCCTTCGGACATCTTCTTCATGGAGATGAACACGTTGTAGTGGGCGTGCCGGCCCATCTTGCACACCGCCGTCACCCCCGGCACCGCCTCGCGGCAACGCCGCAGGTAGGCGCCCTCCCGCGGCAGATCCATCCAGGGCTTGTCACCCTCCGGCGTGATGATGGACTGGAACATGGCGCCCTTGCGCCAGTTCATCGCCGTGACCTTGTAGTCCACGCAAGTGGTATAGCGTTGCGGCCCGAGATAGCCCGGGGCCTCGCCGAAGGGACCTTCCACGACGCGCTTGTTGGGTTGCAGCAAGCCTTCAATGACCAGCTCGGCGTCCGCGGGGATGAGGAAGTTGTCGCCCCACGTGGAGGACGGCGTAAGCCGCAGGGGCTCCTGCATGTAGCCGCCGATGATCTCGAACTCGCTCACCTCGAACGGGCCGCTGTAACAGGCGCCCATGTGGTAGGCCGGGTGGTGCCCCAGGACCGTGGCCACGGGACACTCCATGTTGTTGTCCTCGTAGTCCCTGAAGATCTTCCACAGGTGGCGCGGCGAGGCGTACAACGCCGTGCTCTGGGGCGACTTGATCTCCATCCGATGGTACGAGCAGTTGTAGATTCCGGAGGTCCGTTCCTTGGTGATGGTGGACATGACGATGTAGGGGCCGCCGTCCATGTAGTGATGCCGCATGATGGGAATCTGATAGATATCCACGTCCTTGCCGCTCTGGACGTTCTCCATGACGGGCGCCTGGTCGCGTTCGATGACCACCGGGGCGATACGATGCTCCTCGAGCTCCAGACAGCGGTCGGTCATGGCCTCCCGGCTCATGTTCCTGTCCATCCCGAGAGCGACCTGGGTCTTGCCCTGCGAGATCTCGCAGTTCATGGTCAGCTTGATGTCGGAAGGCTTCCCGTGAAGGTCCAACGGGTTGTCGAAAACCAGGATGGGAAACTTTCTCTCCGCATCGAGGTGCTTGATGAGCGCGCTCACGTCGTAGTGGGCCGGGTCCACCTGCTTGGTCACGTGGACCACCTCGTTGGGAATCTCTCGCCGACAGTCTTCCAGAAACGATCCCAGGCTCTTGGGCATGTGTCACCTCTCTCGTAAAGTGTTGGATTCTCTGAGTTGGATTCTCTGGGGATTCTTCGCTTCGACGCCTGCTGTGCTTCGAAGTCTAGGGGTTCTTAACCGAAGCACCGGAGGTTGTCAAATCGACACCGGGCCGGGATTTGTGGTTGACACGTGGAGTCCACCCGCAATAGAAGAACACTGGACCAACCCAGGAAGGAGCATCCAATGAACCGACGTTCCGCATCCCTTGCAGCCGTAATCGCGGCCCTGTTCATCGTCCTCGTCACTCCGACTCACGGAGCCGAGGTCTCTTTCAAAGGCAAGACCGTCGCCATCCTGATCCCCTACTCCGTCGGCGGAGCCGCCGACATCATGGCGCGCCAGATGCTGCCGTTCATCGGAAAGCAGATCCCGGGCAACCCCACCACCATCATCAAGAACATGCCCGGCGGCGGCGGCATCGTGGGCGAGAACTGGGTGTACAACTCCGCACCCGCGGACGGCACCATCATCGGGCAGTTCTCCACCTCGGTAACGGACACCATCTTCAAGCCCAAGAAGGTCAAGTTCGAGCTTGACAAGCTCCAGTGGCTGGGCGGCGTGCGGGAGACCACCGTCGCCTTCGTCAGCAAGGACATGGGCATCACCAAGGGCACCGAGCTGGCTGGCGTCAAGCAGAAGATCTTCCTCGGCACCAGCTCGATCCAGAGCCCGCGTTCCATGCTGCCACGGCTCATGATGAAGATCCTGGGCCAGGACCACAAGCTGGTCACCGGCTACGGCAGCAGCGGCGACATGCGGGCGGCCATCCGCCGCGGCGAGCTGAACATGACCAATGACAGCCAGAGCGGCTACTTCGCCGCGGTGCTGCCGATGGTGGAAGAAGGCGTGGTCGTGCCCATCGCGCAGGAGGGGACCGTCCAGGACGGAAAGATCATCCGCGACCCGCGCCTGCCCGATCTTCCCACCTATTTCGAGGTCCTCCAGGAGATCAAGGGGGATTCCATCAGGAAGGACCCCCAATATCGGGCCATGGAGCTGCTCGCCTACCTGGGCGGAGTCCGGCGCGGCTGGATCTATGCCGCGCGGGTGCCGAAAGAGGTCTTCACCACCATGGCGGCGAGCTTCGACCGGTTCCTGAAGGACCCGGAGATGGTCGCCCACTTCAAGAAGGCCATCGGCTTCCAGCTCGTGTCGCTGAACGCGCCTGCGGCCCAGGCCATCATCGACAAGGTGGTGGAGATCCAGAAGCGCGACCCCGAGGCCATCGAGATCCTCAAGGGCATGGCGCAGAAGCCCTGAACCGGTTCGCGGCCTTCGGCTTCGCTCGTGCTTCGACAGGCTCAGGACTCGCTACGCCCGTCCTGAGCCTTGTCGGAGGGCTCAGGACGAACGGCAGAGTCTTGCACAACCGTTCGTCCCGAGCGTAGCGGAGCGAAGTCGAAGGACGCCATCTTGGCGCGGGTATCACCGGACTCCCTTATCGTGACCCTCAAACGTAGCCTGAGCTGGCTCGTCTTTCTGGCGGTGCTGGCGACGTGGATCTTCCTGGCCCAGGGCATGGCCGGGAAAATCGGCGCCGCCTCCCTGGAGGGATTCGTCCGGGTTTTCTCCTGGCCCGCCTTCGGCTACCTGCTGCTGGGCAACCTCATCGGATTCGCGGTGGGCATGCTGCCGGGCCTCGGCGGACCCGTCACCATGGCCCTCATGCTCGGGTTTGCGTTCCAGCTCAAGATGGACGCGGTGGAGGCGTTCTCCTTCCTGCTCGGGATGATGGCCGTCACCGCCACCACCGGCGACATCACATCCATCCTCTTCGGCATCCCCGGCGAAGGGTCCACGGCCTCCACCATCGTGGAAGGCCACCCCATGGCCAAGAAGGGCGAGGCCGGCCGGGCCCTCGGCGCCTCGCTCATGAGCTCGCTCATGGGAGCGCTCATCGGCGCCGGCGCCATCGCCGTGGCCATCCCCATCGTCACCCCGCTGGTGCTGGCCCTGGGCACCCCGGAGTTCTTCATGCTCACCGTGGCCGGGGTCACCTTCGTGGGCGCGCTGAGCGGCGGCAGCGTCATCAAGGGGCTGGCCGCCGGGGGCCTGGGCTTCATGTTCTCGCTGGTGGGGCTGGACATGCAGACCGCCACCGAACGCTTTACCTTCGGCACCATGTATCTATGGGGCGGCGGCGAGACCGGCGGCGCCGGTATCGGGCTGGTGCCGGCCACGGTGGGGCTGTTCGCAATACCCGAGATCATCGACTTGGCCACCAAGGGCGGCAGCATCGCCCAGGCCCACGTCGGACGGCTGGGGGGCGTGCTCCAGGGCGTCAAGGACGCGTTCCGGCACTGGTGGCTGGTGGTGCGCTGCAGCGCCATGGGCACCTACATCGGCATCATCCCGGGCATGGGCGGACCGGTGTCCCAGTGGGTGGCGTATGCCCATGCCATGCAGTCCTCGGGCAAGCAGGACAAGGTGGGAACCGGCGTCATCGAGGGCGTCGTGGGCCCCGGCGCGGCGAACAACTCGACCCTCGGGGGCGCCCTCATCCCCACCATCGCCTTCGGCATCCCGGGCAACGTCACCACCGCCATCCTGCTGGGAGCGTTCCTGGTCCTGGGCCTCCGTCCCGGCACCTCCATGCTGACCAAGGACCTGGACGTCACCTTCTCGCTGGTGTGGGTGCTGGTGGTGTCAAACGTCATCACGGTGTCGATCTGTTTCCTGTTCCTGAACCAGTTGGCGCGGCTAACGCGCATCAAGGGCACGCTGTTGATACCGCCGCTGCTGTTGTTCATCTATCTCGGGTCCTATACCCACACCAACAGCTTCGGCGACATCATCATCACCCTGATCTTCGGCGCCCTCGGCTGGCTCATGGTGGTGTTCGACTGGTCGAGGCCGGCGCTGTTGCTGGGACTGGTGCTGGGGCGGCTGGCGGACAACTACCTCTGGATCACCTATTCGCGCTACGACTTCGGCTTCCTCGCACGCCCGGGAGTGCTGATCATCCTGTGCGTCATCCTGGCCAGCATCGCCTTTCCGGTGATCCGCGACCGCCGCCGCCAGCGGGCGGCTGAGACCGCGCCATGAGCTCCCGGCGGCTCTCCATGGCCTTCACCGGCGGGTTGTTCCTGTTGATGGCGTGGGCGCTGTGGCAGGCCTACGGCTGGGAGTTGCAGGCCAGCCTCATGGCCTGGCTCATCGGCCTGCCCACGGCGGCGCTGCTGGCGGTCCAGCTTGGGCGGGAAATCCTGGGGCGGCCGGAGCAGTCCGCTCCCGCCGGCGGGGACGAGCCGGGGCTCGCCGACCCCTCGCTGGTGGAACGGGAGGCCGAGCCCCTGGACCCGGCCGAGGAACGCCGCCGCACCGCCAACATCATAAGCTGGATCCTCGGCTTCGCCGCCGCCATCTGGCTGGTGGGCTTTCAGTTCGGTATCGGGCTGGCGACGCTGCTCTACCTCAAGAGCGCGGGCGAGAGGTGGCTCACGGTCATCGGCATCACCGTGGCCGTGCTGGCCGGGGTCGTCCTGGTGTTCGACTGCGGCATGCACATCTTCTTTGCCGAAGGCAAGCTGTTCACCTGGACGGGCCTGACCGCCACCCCGCTCTTCAACAGCTTCTGCTACCAGGTCACGAGCCCGTTCAAGGGCTGACCCCACCCACACACGATCAAACGCACGAAGGCCGGGACCCCGGATGGGGCGCCCCGGCCTTCGTCTCAACCCGGACGGTCCTAGAATGGCGCCCTTCGACTTGGCTTCGCTACGCTCAGGACGAACGGGAAGGTGACACTATCCAAGGCTCAGCACACCACCCCGTTCGTCCTGAGCGTAGCGTAGCGAAGTCGAAGGGCGCAAGATTCGACAGCCCCTTACAGCCCGTAGAGCGCCTTGGCGTTGTCGCTCAGGATCTTCCGTTTCTGTTCCGCCGAAATGGTGTCGTTGCCGTTGAAGATCGTGAACGCGTCCACCTCGCTGGAAGCGTCGGTGTGGCCGTAGTCGGTGCCGATGACGATGTTGTCGTCGCCGGCGTACTTGAGCACGTAGGGGAAGTCGTCGTCGGTCTGGGCCGACACGTAGACGTTGAACGCCTTCATGGGGTTTTCCGGGTATTCGGCCGTGCCCGATCTCCGGATGGTCTCGTTCACCACCCACGGCACCCACTGGGCGGAGGACTCGATGAACCCCCAGCGCAGATCCGGAAACATCTTGGGCACCTCGCTCATCATCAGCGTGAAACAGGTGGAGACCGTGGGGATGCGGAACACCGGCAGTCCGCCGCCGCTGTCGTAGCGGGGCCGGAACTGCGACGCCATCTTGGGGCTGCCGATGGCGATGTGGATGCCCATCATCATGTCGAGCCGCTGGGCCTCGTCGAAGATCGGGTAGAAGTACGGATCCACCAGGTGCCGGTCACCTTCGAAGGGACGGAGGCACACGCCCACCGCGCCGTTCTCCCGGGCGAAGCGGATCTGCTCCAGGGCCTCGCTCATGGTCATGGCCGGCACCACGCAGATCCACCGGAGGCGCCCGCCGCCCTGCTTCCACACGTCCGCCATCCAGCGGTTCCAGCTTCCGCACAGGGCGATCTCGGCGTCGGCGTGGTCGGTCACCTGTTCGATCCACATGGTGTTGTACAGCACCTGGACATCGATGCCGAGCTCGTCCAGGTGATCGAGGCGCAACTGCACGTCGCGCAGCTCCCGGGCGTCCTGGGGCGTCTGCATCTGCCGGCCGGCCTTGGCCGACACCTCATCGAGCTGCTGCTCGCTCAGGCTCTGGAACCGGAAGCCCAGCACCCTGCCGTCCAGTACCCAGTACTGGGTGGTCATATCCTCCGGGGAGCCGAAGAGCTGGGGACGATACTTCTTCTCCGACGCATCCAGATAGTCCCACGTCGCCTCGGTCTCCACCACGTGGGCGTCCGAATCCACTACCATGCTGGTTCCGTTGCCGGACATTGCCGTTCTCCTTTCGGTTCATGCGATGCCGTAGAGCGCCATGGGGTTGTCGCTCAGGATCTTCCGCTTGGGCTCGTCCGCCACCGTGGGGTCGCCCTTGAATTTGGTGATGGCGTCCACCTCGCTGGAAGAGTCGGTGTGGCCGTAGTCGGTGCCGATGACGAGGTTGTCGTCGCCCGCGTACTTGAGCACGAAGGGGAAGTCGTCGTCGGTCTGGGCGGTGACGTAGACGTTGTACTCCTTGAAGGGATTGTCGGGATACTCCGCCTTGCCCGAGCGGCGCCTCGCTTCGTTGACGATCCAGGGCACCCACTGGGCCGAGGACTCGATGAAGCCCCAGCGAAGGTCGGGGAAGATGCGCGGCACCTCGCTCATGATCAGGGACAGGCACGTAACCACCGTGGGGACCCGGAACGGCGCGAAGCCGCCGGTGTTGTCGTAGCGGGGCCGGAAGTGCGAGATCAGTCCGGCGCTGCCGTTGGCGATGTGCACGCCGATGGCCATGTCCAGCTCCGAGGCCAGCTCGAACACCGGATAGAAGTACGGGTCCACCAGATGCCGGTCGCCTTCGTAGGGCCGCATGCACACCGCCACCGCGCCGTGCTCGCGGGCGAAGCGTATCTGTGGCAGCGCCTCGTTCAGGTCCATGGCGGGGATGACGCAGGACCACCGCAGCCTGCCCTGCCCGGCTTTCCAGACGTCGGCCATCCAGCGGTTCCAGGCCAGGCACAGCGCCGCCTCGGCGTCCACGTGGTCCGCCACCCGTTCGATCCACATGGTGTTGTGCATCACCTGGACGTCCACCCCCAGCTCGTCGAGCTGCGACAGGCGCAAGTCCACGTCGTCGAGCTCGCGCGAGGCCTGGGGCGTGGTGAAGCGCCGGCCTGCCTTGTCCGACAACGCGTCGAGCTCCTGCTCGCTCAAGGTGGCGAAACGCGCGCCCCGTATCTTTCCGTCCAGCACCCAGTACTGCTTGTCCATGTCGGCGGCGCCGAAAAGCTGGGGCCGGAACTTCTTGTCGGATCCTTCGAGGTAGTCCCAGGTTCGTTCGGTCTCGATGACGTGGGCATCCGCATCCACCACGAGAGGTCGCCCGTTCTGTGCCATGATTTGTCTCCTTGGCCGATTTCACCTAGACTCGTGACTGGCATCTTCACTCGCCCCGCACACCAGCACTAGTCGCACCTCACTAGTTAACGAACCCCGGGATTAGGTGTCAAGAAGTGCGCGGGGTTGCGCCGCGGTCCGGTGGACGCGGCGTTCATGCGGCACCCATTGCGAAACAGCCTAACCATCATCCTGGTCGTTCTGTTGCTGACGCTCATCTCGGTGTTCATCGTCGGTGCTTCCGGAGCCTGGAACAAGGACTGGCGCACGGCCAGCCGCGAAAGCGCCGGCATCGCGCCGGATCCTGCCCGGACGCACGAGGCGGTGGTGCAGCTCTATGCCGCCCGGGCCTTCAACTGGCGCGGCATCTTCGGGGTGCACACGTGGATCGCCACCAAGGAAGCAGGCGCACCGGCGTATGTGGTGTATCAGGTGGTGGGGTGGCGCGCCTATCGCAATCTGCCGGTGCGGGTGGTGCGGGAGGACGTTCCCGACCGGTTGTGGTTCGACAGCCGCCCCAGAGTGCTGGCGGACCTGCGCGGCGCAGTGGCCGAACGCGCGATCCCGGGAATCAAGGAAGCCGCCGAGAGCTATCCGTATCCGGAGAGCTACCGGCTGTGGCCCGGGCCCAACAGCAACACCTTCACGGCCTACGTGGCCCGGTCACGTACCGGAGCTGCGGGCGGCGCTGCCCTCCAACGCCCTCGGCAAGGACTATCTCGACGAAGGACAGTTCCTCGCCCGCACCCCCAGCAGCACCGGCTGGCAGCTCTCCGTCTACGGCGTTCTCGGTGCGGCGCTGGCGGTCCAGGAGGGGCTTGAGATCAACCTGCTCGGGCTGGTATTCGGCGTCGACGTGGCCCGGCCCGCGCTCAAGCTTCCGGTGGTCGATCGCATCGGGGTCAGCAGGGACCTGGCGGAAGGATGACGCCGCAATTCCTGGCGCTGGTAACCTCGTTCTTCTACGCCGGCTGTTTTCTGGCTACCCGGCGGGGGCTGATGTATTCCACGCCCGCGACCGCGGCCTACGTGGCGCTGGCCGTGAACACCACGATCCTGAGCGTGATCGTCTTCCTCACCGGCGGCATCCCCGACATCCCCCTGCTGGCGACGGCCTGCTTCGTGGTCGGCGGATGGCTCCAACTCGGCACGCGCCTGTTCGCCTACCACGGGGTGGCCCGTCTCGGGGCCAGCGTCACCAGCACCGTCCAGTCCACCAATCCGCTTTTCGGCACCGCTCTCGCGGTGCTGTTCCTGCACGAGACCGTGACCCCGCTGCTGCTCTTCGGCACCGGCTCGGTGGTGTTGGGCATCATCTTGTTGTCATGGAACCCGGGCCAGCAGACCACCTACCGGACATGGGAGCTGCTCTTCCCGGTGGTCGCCGCTCTCACGGCCGGGATCAACCACCCGATCCGGCGCTATGGGCTGACCCTCGCCAACGAGCCGCTGTTTCTCAGCGCGGTCATGGGCACGTCCGCGCTGGCCCCCCTGCTGCTCAACCTCGTCAACCCCCGGGCCAGGCAAAACATCGTGTTCCACCGGCGGGCCATGCCCTACTTTCTCGTGACCGGGGTCTTCGAGGCGATAGGGATCTGGTCGCTGGTGGCAGCGCTGGGCGTCGGCAAGGTGGTGGTGGTGGGACCCATCGTGTGCGTGGCGCCGCTATGGGTGCTGCTGGGCACCCTGCTCTTCTCCAGGGACATCGAGCAGGTCAAGCTTCGGACCGGCGTCGCCACGCTGTTCGTGATCACCGGCATCATCGTTATCTACCTGTCGTAGAGTGGCGCCCTTCGACTTCGCTCGGCTACGCCTCGCTACGCTCAGGACGAACGGTTTGGCAGTATTCGCCATTTGGCGGTCTTCACCGGTTGGCGGGTCTTCACCGGTTGGCAGTCTTCACCCGTTGGCAGTCTTCACCCGTTGGCAGTCTTCACCCGTTGGCAGTCTTCACCCGTTCGTCCTGAGCGTAGCGAGGCGTAGCCGAGCGAAGTCGAAGGGCGCTCTCCCGATACGCGCTCCCAAACTAACCGGCCAGGACCTTCTCCTCCAGCCAGCCGGACAAATCGGCGAGGCTCCGGGACGTGATCTCGTGTCCCATGTCGTACTCGCGGTACTCCACCGGCACCTGCAGCTTCTCCAGCAGCGCGATGGAGTGCTGGGCCCGGGCCAGCTCGATGAGCTCGTCGCGCTTGCCGTGGTGCACCAGCGTCGGCAGCGAATCGACCCGGTCGGCGATGCCGAGGGCCGCCAGGGTGCCCTCCCGCAGCCAGGAACTCAGGATGCACATGCCGGCGAAGCGGTCCGGCTCGGACAACCCCAGGCTGTAGGCCATGCCGCCGCCCTGGCTGAAGCCCAGCAGGGCGAGTTTGCGGCCTTCCAGCGAATATCGTTCGGCGCACTGGTCGAGAAAGGTCCGGAGCCGGTCGCGGGCGGAGAGGAAGGCGGCGGTGTCGATGTCGCCGCCGAGCGACATGGGGAACCAGGCATAGCCGGTCATCCCCGGGCCCAACTCCACCTCCAGCGGCGCCTGCGGACAGATGACCCGGAACGCCCCGCCGCACAGGTGCGGCGCCAGTCCCAGCAGGTCCTGGGCGTTCGCGCCGCGGCCGTGCAGCGCCAGGATCGTCGGATGGGGTCCCTCCCCCTCAGGCTCGTACACGCAGTGGAGCAGTTCCATGCCTACTCCATCACCGCCCGGAGGTCCTGGACGTAGTCCTCGAACGCCGCATCCATGGTGTATTGCGGTTCCCAGCCCAGGTATTGCTTGGCCCTGGATATATCCAGCGGCGAGCTGGCGGACACCGCCGGCGGGCTGCCGGGAATCACTTCCACCTCCAGCTTGGGGAACTGCCGCTCCGCCGCGGCCACAAGGTCGTCGAAGGTCGTCACTTCGCCGACGCCGATGTTGAAGGTGGTCTTCTCGGGCATCGCCACCGTGGCCGCCAAGTCCACGGCCCGCCCCATGTCCTTGGCGTAGACGTACTCGAAGGTCATGGTCTGGGCCTGGGGGATCCTCGCCACCTCGCCGCGGATGCCCGCCTCCAGCAGCATCTGCACCTTCTCGCCGCCGCCGGAGCCGCCCCAGAAGTGCCCGAGCCCGTAGGCGTTGGCCAGCCGCAGCGTCAGCAGCTCGAAGCCGTAGAGCCGCTGGTACGCCTCGGCCATCAGCTCCTTGGTGGCCTTGGAGTTGCCGTAGCCGGCGCCCGGGCCCCGGGGCATATCCTCGTGGGTGGGTTCATTGGTAGCCCGCCGCCGGTCATAGGCGCCGAAGGTGCTGATCAGCACGAAACGCTTGACCCCTGTGAGCCGCGCGGCTTCCAGCACGTTGATGGTCCCCATCACGTTGATCTGGAGCCCGCTGTAGAGCGACTCCTCCACCCGCCCGCCGATGAGCCCGGCGGTGTGGACCACGGTCTCCGGCCGGTAGCGCTGCATCGCCTCGGTCAGCGCCGGCAGGTCCCGGATGTCCTTCTGCACCACCTCCACGTCCGCCGTCCC
>JAPOQB010000207.1 GCA_026710965.1 Deltaproteobacteria bacterium
GGATCCCATGCTGACGGAACAGGAGCGCGATCGAATCAGGGCGGAGGCCGCCCACTACGACAACCCGCAGGCCGCGTGCGTGGAGGCGCTGAAGATCGTCCAGGAGCGCAACCGCTGGGTGTCGGACGAGCACGTGAAGGAGATCGCCGCGCTGCTGGACATGAGCCCGGAGGCGCTGGACAGCGTCGCCACGTTCTACAACCTGATCTTCCGCAAGCCCGTGGGGGAGAACGTTATCCTGCTGTGCGACAGCGTCAGTTGCTGGATCCTGGGTTACGAAGACATCTGCGCCCATCTCAAGACCCGTCTCGGAGTGGAGCTGGGCGAGACCACGGCCGACGGCAAGTTCACGCTGCTGCCCATGGCCTGCCTCGGCACCTGCGACCGCGGCCCGGCCATGATGGTGGGGAACGACCTTTACCGGAACCTCGACAACGGGAAGGTGGACGAGATTCTCGGCCGGTACCGGCAGCCGACGGAGGCTTGAGGCGGTCTTATGGCGAACGGATCATCCATGGACAAGCCCCTCACCGGGGACCTGCGGTCGGACGGCGGGGTACTGGACCTGGCGGCCTACGAGCAGGTGGGCGGGTACGCGGCGCTGCGCCGGGTGCTCAAGCAGATGACCCCGGCCGACGTCCTGAAGGAAGTGACCGACTCCCGGCTCCGGGGCCGCGGCGGCGCGGGGTTCCCCACCGGCCAGAAGTGGAGTTTCGTGCCCATGGGCGACAACGCGCCCACCTCCAAGTACCTGGTGGCCAACGCCGACGAGATGGAGCCGGGCACCTTCAAGGACCGCATGATCCTCGAGGGCAACCCGCACCTTCTCATCGAGGGGATGATCCTGGCGGCCTACACCATCCAGGCCCCCACCGGGTACATCTTCCTCCGCTGGGCCTACAAGCTGGCGGCCGAGCGGATCACGCGGGCGCTGGCCGAGGCCCGGGACAAGGGCTATCTGGGCGACAACATCCTCGGCTCCGACTACAGCTTCGATCTGCTCCTGCACACCAGCGCCGGGCGTTACATGTGCGGCGAGGAGACCGGGCTGCTCAACGCGCTGGAGGGCAAGCGCGCCAATCCCCGGGCCAAGCCGCCGTTTCCCCAGGTGAGCGGCTTGTGGGGCAAGCCCACCATCGTCCAGAACGTCGAGACCCTGTGCAATATCGCTCCGATCCTGCGTAACGGCGCCCAGTGGTACCTGGGACTCAGCCGCAGCGAGGACGGCGGCACCAAGCTCTACGGCGTCAGCGGCAAGGTGAGGCGGCCGGGGGCCTGGGAGCTGCCGCTGGGCACCACCATCCGGGAGATCCTCGAGCGGCGGGCGCGCGGCATGCGCGAAGGCTATCAGTTTCGCGGCGTCCTCCCGGGCGGCGCCTCCACCGACTTCCTGGTGGAAGAGCACCTGGATACCAAGATGGACTACGGCTCGGTGCAGGCGGCGGGCAGCCGCCTGGGCACCGGCCTCATGGTCGTCCTGGACGACAAGACTTCGGTGGTGGGCATGGTGCTCAACCTCGAACGCTTCTTCGCCCAGGAGTCCTGCGGCTGGTGCACGCCGTGCCGGGACGGCCTCCCCTGGACCGCGCGGATCCTCCAAGGACTGCTGGAGGGCCGGGGGCGGCCCGGAGACCTGGAACGGCTGGAGATGCAGACCCGGATGATGGGCCCCGGCAACACGTTCTGCGCCCTCGCACCGGGCGCCATGGAGCCGTTGCAGAGCGCCCTCAAGTATTTTCGTGAGGACTTCGAGAAGCTCATTCCCAGTGTCCTGTCCAATGAGATCTCATGCTAAGTTGCGCAGGATATTTCGTCGTCGGCAAGGCGCGATGACGAGCAGTGGCGGGCACCACGCGAGGAAGAGCAACGCAGCCGACGACGAAATAGACCGGCAAATTCGCATGACATCTCATTGGACAGGACACTAGAAGCGACGCAGCGTAACGTAACGATCATGGCCACCATCTACGTTGACGACCGAGCCTACGAGGTCGACCCCGCAAAGAACCTGCTGGAGGAGTGCCTCTCAAAGGGCCTGGACCTGCCGTACTTCTGCTGGCATCCGGCGCTGGGGTCGGTGGGCGCCTGCCGCCAGTGCGCGGTCAAGCAGTACCGCGACGAGAACGACCAGCGCGGCCGCATCGTCATGGCGTGCATGACCCCGGCGATGGACGGCGCGCGCTTCTCCATTCGCGACAAGGATGCTGCCCAGTTCCGCGCCGGCATCATCGAGCTCCTCATGAGCAACCATCCGCACGATTGTCCGGTGTGTGACGAGGGCGGCGAGTGTCACCTGCAGGACATGACCGTGATGACCGGTCACAACTACCGCGGGTACCGGTTCGGCAAGCGTACCTTCACCAATCAGCAACTGGGTCCGTTCATCAACCACGAGATGAACCGCTGCATCACCTGCTACCGCTGCGTTCGCTACTACCGCGACTACGCCGGCGGCAAGGACCTGGACGCCTTCGCCTCGCACAACCACGTCTATTTCGGACGCCACGAGGACGGCGCCCTGGAGAACGAGTTCAGCGGCAACCTGGTGGAGATCTGTCCCACCGGGGTCTTTACCGACAAGACGCTGAAGGAGCACTACACCCGCAAGTGGGACCTGCAGACCGCCCCGTCGGTGTGCGCCCATTGCAGCCTCGGTTGCAACACCATCGCGGGCGAGCGCTACGGCCAGCTTCGCCGGATCCTCAATCGCTACAACGCCGAGGTCAACGGCTATTTCCTCTGCGACCGCGGGCGGTTCGGCTACGAGTTCGTCAACGGCGAGGGGCGCCTGGGGCAGCCGCTGGTGCGCGAGAACGGCGCGAGCCGGCCGGCGAGCGGGTCGGAGGCGCTGGCCCGGGCGGCCTCGTTGGTGGGCCGGCAGTCGCGAGTCATCGGCATCGGTTCGCCCAGGGCGTCGCTGGAGGCCAACTTCGCGCTGCGCACCCTGGTGGGAGCCAGGAACTTCTTCAGCGGCATGGCTTCCGGGGAGGACCACCTGGTGGCCCGCATGCTCCGGGTGCTGCGGGGCGGCCGCGTGCGGCCGCCGTCGCTGCGCGAGGTCGAGTCCGCCGACGCGGTCTTCATTCTCGGGGAGGACGTCACCCAGACCGCTCCGCTGCTGGCCCTGGCGGTGCGCCAGGCGGTGAAGCAGGTCCCCCGAAAGAACGCCATGCAGCTCCGCATTCCCCGCTGGGACGACGCGGCCCTGCGCCAGGTGATGCAACAGCAGAAGGGTCCCCTGTACGTGGCGACTACCGGCGACACCCGGCTGGACGAGGTCGCGGCCGCGAGTTGCCGCGGCGCGCCCGACGATCTGGCGCGCCTGGGGTACGCCGTGGCCCGGGCGCTGGACGAGACCGCTCCGGAGGTGGAGGGGTTGCCGGACGGCGACCGCGCGCTGGCCGAGGCCATCGCCGGCGCGTTGCGCGCCGCCGAGCGGCCGCTGGTGGTGTCGGGATCGGGGAGCGGCAGCGAGGCCGTCATCGACGCGGCCGGGCAGGTGGCCCGGGCGCTGGGCCGGGAGCGGCCCGCGGACCTGTGCTTCGCGGCGTCCGAGTGCAACAGTTTCGGCCTCGGGCTGCTCAATGCCGTGAACACGTCGGAGGCCTTCCAGAGGGTGGCCGACGGCACCGTGGACGCGGTTGTGGTGCTGGAGAACGACCTCTATCGGCGCGCCCCCCGCGCCGAGGTGGATGCCATGCTGGCGTCGACCCACGTGGTGGCGGTGGATCACTCCACCCATGGCACGACCTCCGGCGCCGAGGTGGCGCTGCCGGCTGGCTCTTTCGCCGAGACCGAGGGCACGTTGGTCAGCAACGAAGGCCGGGCGCAGCGTTTCTACCAGGTCTACGTTTCCCAAGGGGAAGTGAGGCCGGGCTGGCGGTGGCTGTGTGACCTGGCGCGGGCGGCGGGCCGCAACGAGCTCGCGGCCCTGGGGTCGCCGGACGATCTCGTGGCCGCGCTGGCCCGGGCGGTGCCGGTGTTCGCCCCGTTGCCTGCAAGCCTGCCCACCGCGGCGTACCGGGTGAACGGCGAGAAGGTGCCGCGCCAGTCGCCGCGGGCCAGCGGCCGCACGGCCGTGCAGGCGGACATCAGCGTCCACGAGCCGAAGCCGCCGGCGGATCCGGATTCGCCGCTGGCGTTCTCCATGGAGGGCTATCCCCAGCAGCCGCC
>JAPOQB010000205.1 GCA_026710965.1 Deltaproteobacteria bacterium
ACCGCGGCGGCGGTCCGGAACCTCCTGGGACTCCCGGCCGGAGACGGCCTGCGGACCGAGTGGGGCGGCTCCTTCCCCGAAGGACACCAGGTGCAGCCGCCGCAAATCCTCTTCCCCCGGATCGAAGAGACGGAGAGCGACAGCGGCGATGCCTGAAACCCCCTCCGGAGGAATCACCCACGCCGTTCGCCCTGAGCCCTTCGACAACGCTCAGGACAGGCGTAGCGGAGCGCAAGCGGAGCGAAGTCGAAGGGCTCCCCTCATCGACACCCACTGCCACATCCAGACCGAGGAGTTCGACGAGGATCGCCACGAGGTGCTGGCCCGCGCCAGGGAGGCCGGCGTCGACACCCTCATCGTTGTCGGAGGCGCCGGGGACCTCTCCACCAACGATGCGGCCGTGACCCTTGCCGAACAGCACGCCGGCCTCTACGCCACAGTGGGCATGCACCCGCATGACGCCAAGGATGTGGCCGAAGAGGACATGGACCGGTTGCGCGGCCTCACCGGCCATCCCAAGGTCGTCGCCATCGGCGAAACGGGCCTCGACTTCCACTACGACAACTCACCCCGCGAGGTCCAAAGGGAGATGTTCGATCGCTTCGCCGGTCTGGCCGTGGAGAGGCGGTTGCCCATCGTGGTGCACAACCGGGAATCGGACCGCGAGGTGGCAGAAACCATCCGGAACCGCGGCGGCGGGAAGCTGGAGGGGGTGATCCACTGCTTCACCAGCGACCAGGCGGCCGCCCGCTCATTCCTAGACCTCGGCTTCTACCTGTCATTCTCGGGCATCGTCACCTTCAAGAACGCCGACGGGTTGCGGGACGTCGCCCGCTGGGCGCCCCTGGACCGGCTGCTCATCGAGACCGACGCGCCGTTCCTGGCCCCCGTGCCCAAGCGCGGGCGGCGCAACGAGCCCGCCTACGTCCGGTTCGTGGCCGAGACCCTGGCCCAGGTCCGGGGGGTGGGCGTCGATGAGATCGCCGACGCCGCCGGACGCAACGCCCGGGCGCTGTTCGGTCTGCCGTCCGGCGAGACTCCTGGAAAACCATGATCGACGGAACCGCCAAGCTTCTGGGAGTGCTCGGCTGGCCGGTGGAGCACTCCATGTCGCCGGTGATGCACAACGCGGCCATCCAGGCGGCAGGCCTCAACGCCTGTTACGTCCCCTTCCCATGCCCCCCGGAGGCCCTTGACGAGGTCATCGCCGGCCTCCGCGGCATGGGCTTTCTCGGCGCCAACCTGACCATCCCGCACAAACAGGCGGTCATCGAACATCTCGACGGCCTGAGCGACGAATCCCGCTTCACGGGAAGCGTCAACACCCTCTACTGGGAAGGGGATCGGCTGATGGGCACCACCACCGACGCCCCGGGCGCCGTGCTGAATCTCCGTCAGGCCGGCATCGAACTCAACGGCAAGCGAGTCGCGATCCTGGGAACCGGCGGCGCGGCCCGGGCGCTGGCCTTCGTGCTGGCCCGGGGCCATTGCCTCGGCGCCAGCGGCGGAAGAGAGACGTTCCGGCTCCCCGAGCTCACCCTGCTGGGACGGGACCCGGACAAGGCCGAAAGACTGGCGCGGGACATCGCGGAGGGAAGTGCGGCGGGCACGGCGGTCCGCTCAGGCCTGCTGGCGGAATTCGCCGACCTCGGAAACGGCGCCGACCTCATCATCAACTGCACCTCGGTGGGCATGACCCCGGACGTGGGCGGATGCCCTATCGACCCGGCGCTCCTCGACCCGCGACAGGTTGTCCACGACATCGTCTACCAGCCGCGCGAGACCGTGCTGCTGCGGGAGGCGAAGCGGAAGGGTTGCCGGACGGTGGAGGGTATCGGCATGCTGGTGCACCAGGGGGCCGCGTCGTTCCGCATCTGGTTTAGCCGCGACGCGGACACAGAGGTCATGTTCAGGGCCCTCGGGTCCTATGGCTACGGATGACGGTCAGGTAGCGGGACGGAATACAAAGGGGGAGGACTCGCGTCCTCCCCCTTTTGTTTGACAGCTCGGATTGAGCTTCGCCGATTCTAGTAGTCTTCCGGCATGGCCGGGGCTGCCGCCTGCTTCTTCTCCGGCTTGTCGGTGATCATGGCCTCGGTGGTGATCAGCAGGCCGGCCACGGACGCGGCGTTCTGCAGCGCGGAGCGTACGACCTTGGTGGGATCCAGGATACCGGCCTTGATGAGGTCCTCGAACTCGCCGGTGGCGGCGTTGTATCCGTGGGCGCCCTTGCCCTTCTTGATGGCGTCGACGATCACGGAGGCATCCGCTCCGGCGTTGGAGGCGATCCAGCGTGCGGGCTCTTCCGCGGCGCGCTCGATGATGCGGACGCCGAAGGACTCGTTCTCGCTCACCTCCAGGTCTTTCAGACCGGCGGCGGCCCGGATCAGCGCGACTCCGCCGCCCGGCACGATGCCTTCCTCGACGGCCGCGCGGGTGGAGTGCAGTGCATCCTCGACCCGGGCCTTCTTCTCCTTCATCTCGATCTCGGTGGCGGCTCCCACCTGGACCACGGCCACGCCGCCGGCCAGCTTGGCCAGACGCTCCTGAAGCTTCTC
>JAPOQB010000170.1 GCA_026710965.1 Deltaproteobacteria bacterium
CTGGCCGGAAAGGTACGGGAATTCGCTCCACCACCTGCTCGCGCGCCGGATCATAGGATAGGAAGGCGTACTCCGCCTGGCGCTCGTCGCTCCAGTCGCCAAGGGGACCGGGGTCGCACTCGGCGCACCAGAGCTCGTCACCGTACGAGGTGGGGCTGAAGACCTGGTGTTCCATCGGGATGGTCCACAGGTTTCGGCCGCTCTCGGGGTCCAGGCAGAAGAGCTTGCGGTTGCGCCGGTGGGTCAGCCACAGCTTGCCGTTCAGGACCGTGGCCCCGGAGGCGGCGCCGTCGGGACAGTCGAAACGGCGCACCAGGCGGTTCGTCTCCGGAGACCAGAGCAGCAGTTGCTGTCCCAGCCGGCCGCCGCCGGCGATGAGCCATACGCCTTCGCTGGAGGGACAGGCGTGCCGCACGCCGGGCAGGGACAGGACCTCCTCGCACAAATCGCTGACGGGATCGTACGTTGCCACCACGGACCGGTCGGCCGATGCAAGCCACAGGCGCCCGGCGTGCCACTGCATGTCCGTTATGGAAAGTGAACGGATATCGATCATGCGTGTTGGCGCCCTACCGTGTCTGGCCCGGAGCTTGCTCCGCAACCGATGGTCGGATACAACTACTCCGCCGTGTCGCCATGTTCGGCCCCGTTGCGTCCGACGATCTCTCGGGCCCAGTTCTCCGTATCAGAAGGTAGTCGGGTTCGAAGAGACCGGGCACGGCCCCCTCTCCACGATCTCTTTCAGATGCTGCATTATCCCGGGCAAGGCCAGCAGGCGAAGGTATCTGTCGTAGGCGTGCGTTTGAATGTTGAGTCCGTGCTCCCAGCGGTTCAGCGAAGCATCGCCGATACCGGTGACCTCGGCAAACCTCGCCTGTGTCATCCCGTGATGTTCCCTTATGCGACGAATCTAGGCGGGCGTGAGCACACCGAAGTGTCCGCAGAGCGCGGTACGTGTCAGTTCCTCGCCCACTTCATCGAGATACTCGAAATTGCAGGGGTCACAGCGGCGTACCGGCAGGGTTACGGGTAGTTCGATGGCGGATTCCCCGGTTCCATAGGGGTTCCATAGGTGTACTTGTGGGGATGCATAATGGTGGTGACGTCATCGCTCCCACATATTGGACACTCCAGCAGTGGCGGCTCTGACGGTGTCATCGCGGGTTGCGATTCCATGTTGTGGGCTCCTCCGCCTCCCGTTCGGAGATCATTCCGCGCCTTTAAGCGCCGTCCGTTCGATCAAAGTCCGTAGTGCCGTCATGTTTTCGTCGTGCTGTTGGTCACGATGCTCCGAGGCACGACGCATCTGTGCGATGCCCCACCCGATCATCCCTATCTGCCCCATGCCCACAACAAAGGCTACCAGGGGGCCGATCAACTCGGCGATTTTGAGCGGTTCAAACTCGATCATTCCTCAATCCTCCATTTCACCCTAACAGCCAGGATTATGCACTGTCCAACGGAAACCGATAACGCAACGGGACGACACCATCACTGGACGTTAATTGGTTCCTTCTTCAACTATAATCGGCCGTTTCGGACTGACCTTTAGCGCCGCTCGAAGGATTCATTCGCGGTAAGCTGACAAGGTTTGACTCAACAGCAGGGTTACGTTATCAACGGCGAATGTCGCGCGGCTGAGACTTGAGCACGGAGATGATTCCCGGCCTCAACGCGCGCGTTTCGAACTCATCCACGCCATGTACCCCGCAGCCTTCGACTACACCGTCGCCGAAACCGTCGATCACGCCATCGACCTTCTCCAACGTCATGGAGACGGGGCCAAGCTGCTGTCCGGCGGACAGAGCCTGGTGCCGCTCCTGAA
>JAPOQB010000271.1 GCA_026710965.1 Deltaproteobacteria bacterium
CCCCAGGCAAATGCCCAGGAACGGCCGCTTCCGGCGCACCACGTCCCGGACGACGTCCACCAGGCCGAAACGCCGAAGATTTTCCATACAAGTGTGAAACGCGCCCACTCCGGGAAGCACGACCCCCCGGGCGTCGGCGATGCGTCCGGGGTCTCGGGTGACCTCGGCCTTGAAGCCCACCCGCTCCAGCCCCTTCTGCACGCTCCTCAGATTACCCATGCCGTAGTCGATGACGGCGATCACTATAACTCCTCCGACAACGTAGAACGCTTCCGCGGTATTTCGGATGTGCTGAGAGAGCCGGGTGGGCGGCGTCCCGGAAATCTGTTGACGGTGGGCGGACGTGAGCCGCGATCTCGATCGACCGCCCATCCCGCGCGAAGCAGAACAGTGGAAACCCGGCAGTACCGTCTCCTGATTTCCGGGACGCCGCCCACCCGGCTCGACACCCGCACAGCGCCTACTCCCTCCCGGCGCATTGTCATAGGCTCCCTTTCGTGGAGAGCACCCCCTCGATCCTCTCGTCCAGCCCCGTGGCCCGGTCCATGGCCCGGGCGAATCCCTTGAAGCATGCCTCGATGACGTGATGCGGGTTCTCGCCGTGCTGCACGTCCATGTGCAGGTTCATACCCAGTTGGTTGACGAAGGCCTGGTAGAACTCATGCGGCAGGTCGGTATCGAAGGTACCCACCCGGCCGCCGCGGATCTTGACCCGGTAGGCCAGAAAGGGCCGCCCGCTCAGATCCACCACCACCCGCGCCAGCGCCTCGTCCAGCGGCACCGTGGCCTCGCCGAACCGGCGGATGCCGTGCTTGTCCCCCAGCGCCTCCTTGAATGCCTGTCCCAGGGTGAGCCCCACGTCCTCCACCGTGTGGTGGTAGTCCACCTCGATATCCCCCACCGCCTTCACCGTGACGTCGAAGAGGCCGTGGCGGCTGAAGATCTCCAGCATGTGGTCGAAGAAAGGGATGCCGGTGCCTACCCGGGCCTCGCCCTTGCCGTCGATGTCGACCACGGTGGTGATGTCCGTCTCCTTGGTCCTGCGGTGAACCGTTGCCGTTCTTGCCATGGGTCTCTCCTAACCTGCACAAACCGTATGCGACATACGGCGTCCTTCAAATGGCGTCCTTCGACTTCGCTTCGCTACGCTCAGGACGAACGGGAATGAGGAAGATGAGTACAGTACCGTTCGTCCTGAGCCCTTCGACGAACTCAGGAACGGCTTCGCGAAGCGAAGTCGAAGGACGCGGTTTCGAAGGTGCCGATGCACGTTTCAACCCGCCGGCAGCCGCACTTCCACGGCCCGGGCGTGCTCGTGCAGTCCCTCCCGGCGCGCCAGATGGATGACCGCCGGAGCCAGCGCCGCCAGGCCCGCGGCCTCGGCACGCACGATGCTCGTGCGCTTGACGAAGTCATAGGCGCCCAGGGGCGAGAAAAAGCGCGCGCTGCCTCCCGTGGGAAGCACGTGATTGGGGCCGGCCGCGTAGTCCCCGAGGGCCGGCGTGGCATAAGCTCCGACGAAGATCGCACCGGCATTGCGCACCGCGTCGACGCACTTCTCCGGCTGCCGCACCATGATCTGCACGTGCTCCGGGGCGATGGCGTTGGTGATGTCCACGGCTTCCTTCAGCGACCGCGACACCATGATGGTGCCGAAGCGCCGCAACGCTCCGAGGGTGATGGCTTGCCGCCGGGTGCTCTTGAGCTGCTCGGCGATGGCCGCCTGCACCTTCCGGGCGGTGGCCATGGACGGCGTGACGCACACCGCCGCCGCCAGTTCGTCGTGCTCCGCCTGGGACAGCATGTCCGCGGCCACGTAACGCGGGTCGGCCGATCCATCCACCAGCAGCAGCACCTCGCTGGGGCCGGCGATGGAGTCGATATCCACCTGGCCGAACACCAGCCGCTTGGCCGCCGCCACGTAGACGTTCCCCGGCCCCACGATCTTGTCCACCCGCGGCACCGTCTCGGTGCCGTAGGCCAGCGCGGCCACGGCCTGGGCGCCGCCCACGCGAAACACCCGGTGGGCACCGGCCACCCGTGCCGCCGCCAGCACCAGCGCGGCCTCTTCCTGCACCGGGGTGGTGACGACGACCTCCCGCACCCCCGCGGCCACCGCCGGGATCACGGTCATCAGCACGGTGGACGGATAGGCCGCCTTGCCGCCGGGCACGTAGGCCCCGGCGCGCTCCACCGGACTGATGCGCTGGCCCAGCTCGAGCCCCAGGGGGTCGCGGTAGCACCAGCTCTTCTCCAACTGACGGCGATGAAACCGCTTGATGCGCGCCGCCGCCAACCGGAGCCACCGCAGGTCCTGTCTGGCAACGGTTTCGCCGGCCCGGTCCATCTCCTCCGCCGACACCTCGATGGCGGACCGTTTCAGCGTGACGCCGTCAAAGGCCTTGGCATAGCGCACCAGGGCCTTGTCCCCGTGCCGCCGCACGTTCGCGATGATCTCCGCCACCCGCCCTTCGACATCCCGCTCGATCTCCCCACGCCTCTGGAGGATACGGTCGAGCTTCTTCTTGAAACCGGGGTCCGTGGTCTTCACGATGTCAATCGTCACGGTTCACCCTTCGTATGTCCGCGCCCAGTCCCGCGAGCTTGCCCTCGACGTCCTCATACCC
>JAPOQB010000203.1 GCA_026710965.1 Deltaproteobacteria bacterium
CTTCCTCACGCGCCGTGAGGACGTGTTCGACATGCGCGACGCGATGTACGCGTTCTTCGAGGAGCACGAGCCCGATCTGCGGGCGCATCCCCGTCCCGCCACCCTGCTGCGCGGCGTCGGCATCGATCTGCAGGACATGCTCATCGAGATCGAGGCCTGGGCGGCGGTTCCGCGCAAGTAGTAATCCGACAGACCGGTGGACTGGGGGTCCGTAGTCTTGCCTCGGACCCCCAGTCCACACCGGACCCTACGGCCAATCCAGCTCCGCCATCACCGGCGCGTGATCCGAAGGCTTCGAGCCCTTTCGTTCGTCTCTGTCAACTCCGGCTGACGTCGTCCGCGACGCCAGTTCCGGCGTGGCCAGGATGTGGTCGATGCGCAGCCCCTTGTTGCGCGGGAACCCGAGCTGGCGGTAGTCCCACCATGAATAGAGCCCCGGCTCCGGATTGTGCTTCCGGACCACGTCTTCGAGGCCCCAGCCCAGCAGCCGCGTGATCACGCCGGTCATGTCGGGATTGAACAGCACGCTGCCCCGCCACACGTCCGGCTCGGCCACGTCCGCCGGCTCCGGTGCGATGTTGAAGTCGCCGGAGATCAGCAGCGGGGTTTCCGGAGCGTGAGTCTTGTCGAGGTAGGCGAACAGGCGCTCCAGCCATTCCTGCTTGTATACGTACTTGTCCGATTCGGGTTTGTCGCCGTTGGGAACGTAGACGGAGATGAACCGGGCACCCTGGATCATCCCGCAGATACAGCGCGCCTGCGGATCGTCCACGCCGTCACCGAACCCGATCCGGATGTCGTCGATGGGCTCACGCGACAGGATCGCCACGCCGTTGTAGGTCTTCTGGCCGTGTACCGCGGCGTGGTAGCCCAGCTCCTTCACCGCGTCGTGGGGGAACTGCTCGTCCGTGACCTTGGTCTCCTGCAGACAGACCACGTCCGGGGCCTGTCGTGACAGCCAGCTCAACAAACGCTCCTCCCGGGCGCGGATCGAGTTCAGATTCCACGTGACAACCTTCAAGTTCTCCTCCTCTCGCCGTCATTGCCATGAACCGACATGCTTCAGGCACCCATCGACCAATAGCGTCCGTTGCTTCGCCTCAAGGCCAGCGGGGTCTCGTAGAGCTCCCGCAGCAGACTCTCGGTGATGACCTTGCCGGTCTCGCCGGATCGGAAGACCCGGCCGCCCTTGAGCACCAGGATCTTTTCGAAGGCCGGCAGGATCTCCTCGATGTGATGTGTGACATAGACCAGCGCGGTGGCGTCGCTGGTGCGCCCGAGTTCCTGAAGGGCCGCCAGCAGGCCCTCCCTGGCGCCCGGGTCGAGGCCCGCGCACGGCTCGTCGAGGAACATCAGGTAGGGACGGGCCATCAGCGCCCGGCTGATCAGGACCTTCTGCTGCTCTCCCTGGGACAGCGTGCCGAACGCCTGGTCCCTCAGGCGGCGGCATCCCATGCGTTCCATGATCGCCTCGGCCCGGGCGTAGTCTTCCTCGCCCGGATGGACCGTGGACATCTCAAGCAGGCCGATCTGGGCGAACCTTCCCGACACCACCGTCCGCAACGCCGGCTCCCGGCCGGGGATCTGGGAGGTCAGCGACGTCGTGACCCAGCCGATGCCCTTGCGCAGCTCCCGCAAGTCCACCCGCCGGCTGCCGTTGCGGTAGATGGTCCCGCCCTGGTTGGGCCAGAGGTAGCCGCAGGCCATCTTCAGCAGGGTGGTCTTGCCCGAGCCGTTGGGCCCCAGGATCACCCAGTGCTCGCCCTGGCCGACGGTCCAGTCGATGGAATCGAGAATGGTGTGCTGGGCCGCCGCGTACGAGACGTTGCGGATATCGAGGGGCACTGCCGTGTTCATTTCTCCCGGTTCTCCTCGGATGAAACGCCGTCGCAGGGGCGCGGCCATGCCGCGGACCGTCTTGCCAACGCGGAGCGAAGGTTCTAAATAGCATTCCTATGCGTAGACTCGAAGGGCGGACGGCCATCGTCACCGGGAGCGGCCAGGGAATCGGCGAAGCTATCGCCGTGGCCATGGCCGAAGAGGGCGCCGCGGTAATGGTAGCGGAACTGCGTGAGGACAACGCCAGGGCGGTGCAGCGGAAGATCGAGGAGAGCGGCGGTACGGCCTCTTGCCACCCCACCGACGTGTCGCAGGAGGACTCCGTGGACGCCATGGTGCGGGCCTGCCTCGACCGCTTCGGCCAAGTCGACATCCTGGTCAACAACGCCGGCATCTATCCCACCAACACGGTGGAGGACATGCCCGAGGACGAATGGGAGCGGGTCATCGGCACCAACCTGTTCGGGACGTTCCTGTGCAGCCGCGCGGTGACGCCGGGGATGCTGCAACAGCGCAGCGGCCGTATCATCAGCATCACCTCCGGCCGGGGCCTTCAGGGGGCCGGCAACGGCGCCCACTACGCGGCCACCAAGGGCGGCATCATCGGCTTCACCAAGAGCCTGGCACTGGAGCTGGCGCCCGCGGCAATCGCCGTGAACTGCATCTGTCCGGGGGTGTCGGACACCGCGCAACCCCGGGGCCACAGGACGGAAGAGGAACTCTACGCCAACGCCGCCAGGATACCGCTGGGCCGCATCGGCCAGCCCCGGGACATGGCCAAGGCGGCGGTCTTTCTCGCCAGCGACCGGGCGCGGTTCGTCACCGGGCAGACCGTGGTGGTCAACGGCGGGGCGATCATGCAATAGCGCCGCCGGATGGCGCGGTCCGTGCGGCTGAGAACAAAGGATTCGTGATGGATTTCATGGTCGCCCAGGAGGCGGTGGGCGAGGACCCACGAGTGGACGTCAGGCAGGTGGTCGTGCGGTGGTCGAAGGAGGGTCGGACAAGGTGTCCTCTTAACCCTCTGGGCTGACGAACTGGTCGATGGGTTCGACCGGGCGGCAATTGACCGGTTCTTCACAACACCTACCCTTGGGTTAGGAACCGTGGCAGCGACGATTTCGGGTTCTGCCCGACAACGCACCGGCTAAGCCCGGTGTTTCCCCCGCCGCTCTAGAGCGTCCTCCAACCGAAAGATGATACGTAATATCAGTAAGTTATGTATTAACCGCGCGAGACGCGCTATTCCAGGCTGTTCGTGGCACAAGGGTCGATATCAAGTTCGACGTAGGTGGCTACGGCCGGGCGAGTCCGGGGCCCCGGGGCCGCCGGAACGCCCGGCCTATCCAACGGGCTCCACACCGAAGAGAGCGCCAGGCCATGAATCACGCCGTCCGCGGTCCGCCAGACATCCTGGCGGACGTCCGATGTTGACATGCGCCATAGTGCACATTACGATCCATCATGATACGCAACTTCAGGAGCCGCGCACTCCGGCGCTTCATGGAGCGCGGCGACGCGCGGCGCATCCACCCGGAGCACCGCGAAGCCGTACGCGACATCCTGGTGCGCCTCAACGCGTCTGCGACCCCGGACGACATGGACCTGCCGGGTTTCCGACTTCATCGGCTCGGCGGCGAATATTCCGGTTTCTGGGCGGTGACGGTTCGCGCCAACTGGCGGGTCATTTTCCGGTTTGACGAAGGTCACGCCGCCGACGTCGACTACCTGGACTACCACTAGGGAGGCAATGCCCATGCTCATGCACGATCCGCCCCATCCGGGCACATTCATCCGGCGTCAGTGCCTCGAACCCCTGGGCCTGACGGTGACCGAGGCCGCGAAGGGGCTCGCGGTATCGCGCAACACGCTGTCCCTGCTGCTCAACGGCCACCTCGGCATATCCCCCGAGATGGCCATCCGGTTGTCGGAGGCCTTCGGCGGCAGCCCCGAGAGCTGGCTGACCCAGCAGATGCAGTACGACCTCTGGCACGCGCAGCATGACCGCGAGCCGGTCGAGGTCAGGAGGTTCGCCACCGCCTGACCACCGGGCGCGGTCGCGCGCCTCCGGAAGGATGTCCGCCCCGATGCTCTCCGCCACCTTGGCCGTCGATGGCCCCAGTACACGGTGTCCTTGTCATCCGCCGACAGACGGTCGATAATGTGTTCGGAGAGACTGCGGTACTAGCGTAAATACAACAAGTTTTGATGCCTCTGCGGCCTGTTGCGCACGTAGGGCAGGGATGTAAGGCACATGTTTAGTGCGATGGAAACCAAGGTGGTTGTCGTGACCGGCGGGGCCAGCGGTATCGGGCGCGCCGCGGTGCTGCGCTTCAGCGAAGAGGGCTACGTGCCCGTGCTTCTGGACCGGGATGCGGAAGCGGGAGCGGCGACCTTGTCGCGGCTGGAGGCAGGGAAAGTGGAAGGCCAATTCATCCAGGCGGATCTCACCCGGAAGTCCGAGGTGACCGCCGCGTTCGAGCGCATCCTGTCCGCCTGCGGCCGCATCGACGTCCTCGTGAACCTCGCCGGCGGCACGTTCCACAAGGGCGCGATACAGGACGTCACGCCGGCCCAGTGGAAAGAGTGCCTCGATCTCAACCTCAAGACCACGTTCCTGTGCGCCCAGGCGGTCATCGCCCCCATGAAGCAGGCGGGCCGCGGGACCATCGTCAACACCGCGTCCAACTTCGGCGTCACCGGCGGCGCCGAGCGCACCCACTATGCCGCCTCCAAGGCCGCCATCATCGCTTTCTCCAAGTCCCTGGCCACGGAACTGGCGCCCCACGGCATCCGCGTGAACACCATCGCCCCCGGCCTCACCGGCACCGAACGGGTGCGGGGCAGGTACGAGGAGGATGAATGGGCCGCCCTGTCCGGCACACTGCCCATGGGGCGTGCCGCCATGCCCGAGGAGATCGCCGAAGGCATCTTTTTCCTCGCCGGCGACGAGAGCGACTACGTTACCGGCGCCACCCTGCACGTCAACGGCGGCATGGTGATGCCGTGAGCGGGGACGTCAGCCCGGGCCCCTGTCGATGCGAGCGCCGGCGGAGGCCGGCATGAGGGAAGACGAAGCGCTGGCCGGCCGCATCCGTCCGCTGCTCTCGCGGCGGCAGGGATTCTCCGAGCGGAACATGTTCGGCGGCGTATGCTTCATGATCAACGGCAACATGTGCGCCGGAACCTGGAAGGGCTCGCTCATCGTGCGGTTGGACAGGAAGAAGCACGACGAGACTCTGGCGGAACCCCACACGAAGCCCGCCAACATCACCGGCCGCATTATGAAGGGATGGGCGCTCGTGGAGCCCGCGGGAATCGAAACCGAAAGCGGTCTGAAGGTGTGGTTGGACCGTGCCGCGGAGTTTGCCGGCTCCCTGCCGGCGAAGTGACACTCCTTCGTTCCCGTGGACGCTTGGGACGTACGATGAAACACGCTCTCCTCCGCCTCCTGGCCGCCGGCGTTGTGGCCTTGACCTTGGGTGCCTCCGGGCTCGCCACCGCGCAAACAATTGAACGGACCGAGCGGCACGCCGTGCGCGTCCGCATTTTGACCCGTGGGCTCGAATACCCGTGGTCGCTGGCGTTCCTCCCCGACGGCCGGATGCTGGTCACCGAGCGGGCCGGCCGGCTCCGCTACGTGGCCGCCGACGGAACGCTGGATCCCACGCCCATTTCCGGCCTTCCCGAGGCCGTGGCGGAGAGGCGGCAGGGCGGGTTGCACGACGTGGTGGTGCATCCACGGTTCGCTCAGAACGGCCTCGTCTATATCGCCTATGCCGGCAAGGGCGCGGGCGGCCACGGCACCGAGCTCGCCCGGGGCCGGCTCGACGGACACCGCCTTGCCGACGTGGAGGTCCTGTTCAGGGCATTGCCGAAGTCCTGGGGCGGCCGTCACTTCGGCGGACGCGTGGTGTTCGACGGCAAGGGTCACGTGTTCCTGACCCTGGGGGATCGGGGCGACCGGCCGAGGGCGCAGGATCCCGGCGACCATGCCGGCTCCGTCATCCGCCTGACCGAGGACGGCGGCGTGCCGCGGGACAATCCGTACCGGTCCGTGGCCGGCGCAAGACCGGAAATCTACACGCTCGGCAACCGCAACATACAGGGAGCCGCCATCCATCCCCGGACCGGCGAGCTCTGGACCCACGAGCACGGCCCGCAAGGCGGCGACGAGGTCAACGTCATACGTGCCGGGGTGAACTATGGCTGGCCGGTGATCACCTACGGCCGGAACTACGGCATCGGCACGCGCATCGGCGGCACCCACAAGGA
>JAPOQB010000747.1 GCA_026710965.1 Deltaproteobacteria bacterium
CTGGTCCAACCCGTGTCCACCGCCCAGTCCATGAGGAACATGTGATCGGTGAACACCTGGCCGAAGCCGAGTTGATCGTCCCCTGGCCTGGCCTTTGGCCGCGGGACGCGCGTGACCGGAAGCTCGATATTCATGGTAGTGAGAGACCTTTGTTCAGCCAAGTAGTTCTACACACTCTGTCCGTTTCGGAAAAGGCCCGCTGAACCATCACGCGAGATTGACACTGTAGCATTTCCACAACATAATCCGTGCAGGTTGGGCGCTAGTGTAAGTGTCCCGTCCCATCGATGCCCTTGTCCCGGGCGCGCCCGCAACTACAAGCTTGCAAAGAGGAACGCGGAGGAACCAAACCATGAGTATCGCGAGAAGAGTATCCGGCATCCTGATAGCGGCGCTGGCGCTGGCCGTCGCGGCGGTGCCGTTCAGCGCGGGAGCAGTGGAAAACAAGCTCGTCATCGTCACGTCCTATCCGCCGGACACGACCAACACCGTCAAGGCGGCGTTCGAAAAGAAGAACCCCGGGGTCAAGGTCGAGATGCTGCGGAAAAAGACCACCGCCGGCATCAAGTACCTTCAGGAGACCGCCGGCAACAACCGGTCCGACATGTTCTGGGCGTCCGCCCCCGACGCCTTCGAAGTGTTGAAGGGAGACGGCCTGCTGCAGAAGTACGAGGTCAAGGTCAAGGGCATCCCCCAGAAGGTGGGGGCCTTCCCCATCAACGACCCCGAGGGCTATTACAAGGGATTCGCCGCGTCCGGCTACGGCTTCATGTGGAACACCCGCTACCTCAAGGCCAAGAAGCTGCCGGTGCCGAAGACCTGGGCCGACCTGGCCAAGCCCGTCTACCACGGCCATGTGGGCATGAGCGCGCCGTCGCGCTCCGGCACCACCCACCTGACCGTGGAGACCCTGCTCCAGGGTATGGGCTGGGCCGAGGGTTGGGCCATGTGGAAGGCCATCGCGGGCAACTTCAAGACCGTCACCGAGCGCAGCTTCGGCGTGCCCGACGGGGTCAACTCCGGCCAGTTCGGCATCGGCATCGTGATCGACTTCTTCGGGCTGTCGTCAGAGGCCTCGGGCTTCCCGGTCAAATTCCTCTACCCTCAGGTGACGACCCTGGTGCCGGCGAACATCGCCATCGTCAAGAGCGCGCCGCATCCGAAAGCCGCGGCGGCCTTCATCGAGTTCCTCCTTTCAGCCGATGGCCAGGAGGTGCTGCTCGACCCGAAGATCCGGCGGCTGCCGGTGAACCCGGCGACCTACGCCAAGGCGCCCGCCGACTTCCCCAACCCGTTCAAGGACAAGTCCATCGGCGCCGCGGTCAAGTTCGACCTGGAGCTCTCGAAGAACCGCTACAACGTGATCAACTCGCTCTTCGACGTCATGGTCACCTACCGGCTCGACGACTTGCGCGCGGCCACCAAGGCGATCCAGAACGCCGAGGCGACCATGGCCGGCAAAGCCAACGCCGGCGCCCGGAAGCTGATCGAGGAAGCCAAGGCGCTGGTTGCCGCGGTGCCCATCGAGGCCGCGGAGGCGGGTCATGCGGACTTCAACAAGATCTTCAAGAAGAAACGCAAGAAGGCCACCACCAAGGTGACCGGCCGCCAGGCCGAGATCGAACAGGCGTGGGACGCCAAGGTCAAGGCGAACTACGCCAAGGCCAAATCACTGGCCGAGAAGGCCGCGTCCATGATGTAACCGTCCTGTGAGCGTGGTTTCGGCGGTGGAGCCGGACAGGTAACAACGTCCGTGTACGCGGCAATGCGCGGCCAGTGGGGGCCGGCGGCGGTGGTGGCCGTCGTCGGCCTGTTCCTGTTGGTGTTCCTGGTGCTGCCCGTAGTGAACGTGATCTACGTGGCGTTCCAGGACCCCAACACGGGCGCGCTGACCCTGATCAACTTCGTCGACTTCTTCCGCACCAGCCTGTTCCAGGAATCCTCCATCAACTCGCTCTACGTCGCGGCGATGGCGGTGGTGATGTCGTCATGCTTCGCCCTGCCGCTGGCCTATTTCACCACCCGTTTCAACTTCAAGGGCGCCATCCTGATTCAGACCCTGGGCATCATCCCGCTGATCATGCCCCCGTTCGTGGGCGCGGTGGCGATGTTGCTGCTGCTCGGAGAGAACGGCTCCATCAACCTGCTGCTGGATGAGTGGTTCGGTTTCACCATTCCGTTCATGGAGGGGCTCAACGGCGTGATCCTGGTGGAGAGCATCCACTACTTTCCGTTCATCCTCATCAACCTCTCGGCCGCCCTCAACAACATCGACCGGTCCATGGAGGAATCGGCGCAGAACCTCGGC
>JAPOQB010000196.1 GCA_026710965.1 Deltaproteobacteria bacterium
CCGCGGTTGCAAGGTGTCGGGTGTGGTGTTCATCGGTTCTCGCTAGGGGCGCGGCCCCAGGGCCTCGACGGCGCTCTCGTAGTCCTCGAGCCGGGGCAGCAGCAGCGGGTTGTCCACCCCGGCTTCACGGTATTCGCCGATGCGCCGGCGGCATTCGGAGGCATCCCCGAGCAGATAGAAAGCCTCCACCATGGCGTCGGTGATGAGATCCACGGCAGCCTTCTCTCCCTTGCTCTCGGCGGTGGCGCGAAGCGACGGCAGGATGCCGGGGTCGAAACCGCCGCGCTCCAACAGCACCTCCCCCACGAAGGGCTCGGCCAGGAGCCGCACCATCCGCTCCTTGAGGGCCGGCATCATCCGCGCCGGATCGTCGGTCAGCCGCACGATCAGCATGCAGGCGATGTCGATGGACGCCGGATCGCGGCCGGCCTCCCGGGCCGCGGCGGCGATCTCCTGGACCGCGTACCGCACGTAGCTCGCCGGCACATACGCGTTTAGCAGGACGCCGTCGGCCACCGCGCCCGCCAGCCGGAGCGCCTTGGGGCCGATGGCGGCCAGGTAGATGGGGAGGCTTTCCTGCACCGGCGTGACCGCCAGCCGCACGGCCTTGAGGTCCCAATAGACGCCCGCGGTGCTGACGCGCTCCCCGGCCAGGAGCTGCCTGAGCCGCGCCACCGTCTCCTTCATGTGGTCCAGCGGCCGCTCGTAGGGCATGCCCATGCGGCCCTCGATCATCCACTTGTCGCTTCGGCCCAGCCCGAGGAGAAAGCGCCCCCCGGAAATCCGGTCCAGGGTGGCCGCGCTCATGCCCATCAGGGCGGGGTTCCGCGTGTAGGGATTGGTGACGCCGAGGCCCAGCCGTATCCGCTGGGTGGCGGCGGCCAGGAACCCCAGGAGGGAGAATGTTTCCTCGTGAAAGTAGCGCTCGGTCACCCACAGGGAGTCGAAGCCGGCCTCCTCCGCGACGCGAGCGTAGTTCCTCAGCTCATCGCCGCTGTCGATGCCGTGGTAGAGGACCATGCCCAGCCGTGGCGGCGCGGATGTCAAATACCGGTTCCCGCCCGCTTGAGCCTCGGATCCAGGACGTCCCGCAGGGCGTCGCCCAGGAGGTTGATCCCCAGCACGGTCACGAAGATGGACAGGCCGGGAAAGAGCGCCAGCCACCAAGCGGTGCTGATGTAGATGCGACCGTCAGCGAGCATGGTGCCCCAGGTGGGTATCTCCGGCGGCACGCCCAGGCCCAGGAAGCTCAGGCTGGCCTCGGAGATGATCGACGAGGCCATGGCGAAGGTGCCGATGACCAGGGAGACCTGAATCAGGTTGGGGATGATGTGGCGCGCGATGATCTGGGCGTCGCTGGCGCCCAGCGACTTGGCGGAAATCACGAATTCCCGGGCCTTGAGGGACAGGCTCTGCCCCCGGGTCACCCGGCAGTACTGGATCCAGCGCTGCGCCACCAGTGCCAGGATCAGGTTGAACAGGCCCTGGCCCAGGAACGCCATGATGCTGAGGGCCAGCAGCAGCGGCGGGAAGGCCCACACCACTTCCACGAACTTCTGTATGGTGAAGTCGATGTTGCCGCCGAAATACCCGGAGGTGGCTCCCAGAATGACCCCCACGAAACCGGATATAAAAACCACCGCGAAGGCGATCAGCAGCGAGACCCGGGCGCCGAAGATGATGCGGCTCAGAATGTCCCGGCCGAGGTTGTCGGTGCCGAGAAAATGGGGTCCCCAGAACCACTGGGGCCCCTGCAGCATGGTCTCGAGGCTCTGGTGGTTGGGATCGTACGGCGCCACCAGGGGACCCAGGGCGCCGGCGATGATGAAGATCACCACGATGGAACCGCCGATGTAGACCTTGGTCCGCATCCACCGGCGCCACCACTGGCCGCCGCGCCGTTTGGCGCCGGTTTCCGGTTGGCCGATGTTAATACCGGATTCTTGGATCGATGATTGCATAGAGCACGTCGATCAGAAAGTTGATGGCGACGAAGGCCGCCGTGTATACCAGCACCAGCCCGGTCACCAGCGGGTGGTCCCGGGCGTTGAGGGCGGTGACCAGCAGGCTGCCGCTGCCGGGCCAAGAGAAAACCGTCTCCACGATGATCGAGCCGCTCAGCAGCGTGCCGAGCTCCAGCCCCACCACCGTGATTACCGGGATCAGCGCATTGCTGAACACGTGGCGCCACAGCACCTTGCGCTCCACCAGGCCCTTGGCCCGGGCGGTGGTCACGTACTCCTCGTTCATCACCTCCAGCACGGACGAGCGCGTCACCCGCATGAGGATCCCGAGCATGTTGGAGCCCAGCGCCAGCGCCGGCAGGAACACGTGCTCCGCACCGTCGCGCACCCCGGCCCAGTTGCCCTGGAGGACGCTGTCGAGAATGTAGAACCCGGTGATGGGCTCACCCGAGATGCCGTAGGTATCCCGTCCCGCGGACGGGAGGATATTCAATATACCCGCGAACAGCAGGATCAGCATGATGCCGAACCAGAAGCTGGGCATGCTGATGCCGAACAGGCCGAAGGTGGTGCCGGTGTTGTCCACCCATGAGTTGGGCTTGGCCGCCGCCCACACCCCCAATGGTATGGCAAAGACAATTGCGATGAGAACCGAGGCGGTAGCCAGCTCCAGGGTCGCCGGGATCCGGTTGACGATCACGTCCAGCACCGGCTCGTCGTACTTGAAAGAGCGCCCGAAGTTCCCCTGGGCCGCGGACATGAAAAACTTGACGTACTGGATGTAGATGGGCTGGTCGAGGCCCCACCGTTTCGTGGCCTGGTCGATGTCCTCCTGGGTGGAGTCCTCGCCCAGCAGCATGAGCGTCGGGTCGCCCGGAGCCGCCTGGATCAGCAGGAAAACGAGCATGCTGATCAGGATCATGACCGGGATCGTGCCGACCAAGCGGCGAAGGAGATAGGTTCCCATGGCAGGTCTCTCGAAACCTTATCGTCTATGCCATAGGCGAAGTGATTTCAAGGACCATCGTTCCAGCCCCGGGACTGTGTTATGGATGGGACCAACAGGCCCTCCCGGCGGCGAGGAAAGGACAACATCCATGGCAAAGGACCTGCGCGCGTTCATCGAGCAACTTGCGGCCACGGCACCCGACCAGATCCAACTGGTCACCCGCCGGGTGGACCGCAGGTTCGACATCACTTCCATCGCCGAGAGGCTGGGCGAGGACGGACGGTTTCCCGCGCTGATCTTCACCGACGTGGAAGGCTCGTCCATGCCGCTGGTCATCAACCTGACCGCCACCTACGAGCGGCTGGCGCTGGCGCTGGACACCAGCGTGGCGGACATGGCCCGGGTGTACGGCGAGCGCCAGGCCAAGCCCATCCAGGCGGAAATCGTCAGCGACGGCCCGGCAAAGGAAGTGGTGCTCAGGGGCGAAGCGGTGGACCTGTCGGCGCTGCCGATACCGTTCCACAACGAGCTCGACGCCGGACCCTACATCACCGGCGGCGTGATGATCGTCAAGGATCCCGACACCGGCGCCCAGAACGCCGGACTCTACCGCCACCAGGTCCACGACGCCCGCACCCTCGGGGTCTACATTCAGGGCAGCCACCACGGCGGCTACATCTACCGGCGGAACTCGGAACGGGGCGAGCCCACCGAGTTCGCTCTCGTGGTCGGCCACTACCCCACCTTCATGCTCGGGGCGGTGTCGCGGCTGCCGGGCATCGGCGGCGAGTTCGCCGAGGCCGGCGCGCTGCTGCAGGAGCCCATTTCACTGGTCAAGGCCGAGACCGTGGACCTCATGGTGCCGGCCCACGCCGAGATCGTCATCGAGGGGCGGCTCCTGCCGGACGAGACCCGGCTCGAGGGCCCCTTCGGCGAGTGGACCGGGTACTACGTCAGCGTGGGCGCCCAGCCGGTGATGCACGTACAGGCCATGACCATGCGCCGGAACCCCATCTACTACGACGTCTTTCCGGCCGGCCAGGAGCACTTGGTGCTGGGCAGCCTGCCACGCATGGGCACCATCTACCGGCGGGTGCGGGAAGCCGTCCCCGGCGTCGTCAACGTCAACGTTCCGGCCCACGCGCGCACCCACTGCTATATCTCCATCCGCAAGACCAGGGATTCGGAGGTCAAGCGGGCGGCGATGGCCGCCATCTCCACCGAGCCCGAGAATCTCCGCTGCGTGGTGGTGGTGGACGACGACATCAACGTGTTCAAC
>JAPOQB010000194.1 GCA_026710965.1 Deltaproteobacteria bacterium
CTGCCCAGCCGTACTTCCACGGCTGCCGCGACTACATCCGCATCACGCCCGGCCGGGACACGCCGCCGGGCTCCGTGCTGCACAAGAACCGCGGCATGTTCTCCATCACCGATCCCTGGATGTACACCGACGCCAATGCCCGCGCGGTCTCCGCCTGCCTGCGGGCCGCCCGGACCCTGGGGCGCAAGGACTGCGAGGCACGCGCCCTGGAGACGTTGCGGTTCTTGCTGGAGCGTTGCTGGGACGGTTCCCGCGGCATGGCCCACTACCTGGACGACGCGCCCCGTTTGCCCGGGCTGCTCGCCGACCAGGTCTTCATGGGACGCGCCCTGGCCGACGGGTTCGAAACCACCGGCGAACCGGCCTTTCTCGAACACGCCGAGGCGCTGGCGGGCTTCATCCGGACAAGCCTGAGAAATCCGGCAGGGGGTTACTTCGACATCGCCGAGAAAGGACCCGCGTTCCTCAACTACCCCCTGACCCTGGTCACCGAAAACGGCGCCGCGGCGCGCCTGTTCCTGAACCTGCACGACCTCACCGGGAAGCCGGAGTACCGCGACGACGCCCGGTGGGCGCTCCAGTGTTATCACGGCGACTTCACCGACCACGGGGTCCACGCGGCCGAGTACGGCACCGCGCTCCATGCCTACGCGCGACGCTCCCGTCCATGAAGTCGGAGCCTTCGGCCGCTTTGCCATTGCCGCGGGAATGTGAAATCATGTGCCCGACTGCGGCGAGATGGAGGTCACCGCGTGAATCTGACACTGGCGTACCATCCGGTGCGAGCCCTCCGGTCCGGCCCTTCCACCCGGCTCGACGGAGACACACTCGACATCGACCGGGATGAGCTTCGGGGGCTGTTGCTCGAGGACGAAGCGCTCAGCGATGTCGCCTTCGAGTTGGCCGCACCCGGTGACGACTGCCGGGCCGGACCGGTGTTCGACATCATCGAGCCCAGGGCCAAGGCCTCCGGCTCCAGTCCCGACTTCCCCGGTATCCTGGGCCCTCCCCTGACCGCCGGCATGGGCACCACCCACGTGTTGTCGGGCATGGCGGTCACGGTGCTGGACGAGCACGCCGCGGGTGGTTCCAGAGGCAACATCGGCCGGGTCCTGGAGATGACCGGACCGGCCGCGGAGGGGTCGTGCTATTCCAGGCTGCACCACCTGGTGATGATTCCCCGCATGGCGCCGGGCAAGGAAGCCCACGCGGCCCAGCGGGCGAAGCGGGTGGCCGGGCTCAAGGCGGCGGTCTACCTGGCCCGGGCCGGGGCTTCGCAACCACCCGGGGCCAGCCAAACGTTCGAGCCCGTCAACCCCGGTCCGCCCGGACGCCCGGACCTGCCCCGGGTAGCGTACGTCGGACAGATCTTCTCCCGCCAGCGGCGGGCAGAGCTGGACGAGCCGGTGCTCTACGGCCACAACACCACCGGCATGCTGCCGGTACTGCTCCATCCCGACGAGTGGCTGGACGGCGGCCTGGTGACCTCCTACTACACCTCCATGGGAGGCGCGGAGACCTACCTCTACCAGAACCATCCCATCATCACCGAGCTCTACCGGAGACACCACGCCCGGGAACTGAACTTCGTCGGCACGGTGGCGAGCATCGCCGGCTCTGACAACACCGACCGCGACCGGAACTGCCGCACCGCCGCCGCGCTGGTGCAGTGGGCGCTGAACGCCGACGCCGCGGTGCTCACCAAGTACGGCGGGGGCGTGCCCCATGCCGACCTGGCGGAGACCGCGCGCTTGCTGGAGTCGGCCGGCATCCGTACCTCGGTGATGGTCTCGGACGTATCACGGGATCGCCGGGTGGAATCGGCCCTGCTGTTCAACTTCCCGGAGGTCAACGCCATCGTCTACGGCGGCGGCAACGACACCCGGTGGCAGGTGCCGGCGGCGGGCCGTGTGATCGCGGCGACGCCGGCCATCGGCGAGATTCTGGCCGGGGTGCGGGAGCTGGGGGCGTCGAATGTGGCAGGGGTCACCAACCAGCAGGGCGCGTCGCGGCTGCGGGCCATGGTCTATTAGCCGCTTGGCAGCAGGAACGACAGGGAGGCAAGAACCATGAGGATCGTCCACTACCTCAACCAGTTCTTCGGCGGAATCGGCGGCGAGGAGCAGGCCGGGAGCCCGCTTCGGGTGCTTGAGAACGCGGTCGGTCCGGGCCGCCTGCTGGAACAGACCCTCGCCGAAGGCGCCACCGTCGTCAAGACCCTGGTATGCGGCGACAACCACGCCGTCGAGCATCAGGAGGAGCTGACCGCCGCGGTCCTCGAACACGTCCGGGGCGCGCAGGCGGACCTGTTCGTGGCCGGACCGTGCTTCGACGCCGGCCGTTACGGCATGGCCGCCGGCGCCCTGTGCAACGCGGTGCAGACCGAGCTCGGCATCCCCGCCCTCACCGCCATGCACGAGGAGAACCC
>JAPOQB010000470.1 GCA_026710965.1 Deltaproteobacteria bacterium
GCGAGCGCGGCCTGGAGGTGGAGGTGGAGGCGCGGGAGTACACCGTGCCGGGCCTGATCCAGGCACTGGCGGATTCCTTCGCCTCGGGCCTGCACAGACGACGAAAGGAATCATAGGGGCGATTCTCGAACCGCTCCTGCCGCGCCACGCAAGGAAGCGTGTGGGCGGATTTCAAACCCGCTTGCGCCGCGACCACGGGCACGCGAATCAGGGAGGCTACCATGGCATTTCCCGTAACCCGACCGCGAAGGCTTCGACGGACCGCGCTGCTGCGCGATCTCGTGCGCGAGACCGCGTTGAGTCCCCGGGACTTCATCTATCCGCTGTTCGTGTGCGCGGGGCGCGACCGGGAGCAACCGATCACCTCCATGCCCGGCGTCGCCCAGCTTTCGGTGGACCGCGCGGCCGAAGAGGCCGAGACGGTGTGGCACCTGGGCATCCCCGGCGTGATCCTGTTCGGCATCCCCGAAACCAAGGATGCGGTGGGCTCGGAAGCCTACGCCGACAACGGCGTGGTGCAGGAAGCGGTGCGGGCGATCAAGGACAAGGTCCCGGACCTGCTGGTGCTTACCGACGTCTGCCTGTGCGAGTACACCGACCACGGCCACTGCGGCATCGTCGAGGACGGCGAGGTGGACAACGACGCCTCCCTGGAGTTGCTGGCCCGGGAAGCGCTGTCGCACGCCCGGGCCGGCGCCGACGTGGTCGCGCCTTCCGACATGATGGACGGCCGGGTGGGGGCGATTCGGACCGCGCTGGACGGAGAAGGACTGGAGAACGTGGTCATCATGGCCTATGCCGCCAAGTACGCGTCGGGTTTCTACGGGCCGTTCCGCGAGGCCGCGGAATCGACGCCGCGGTTCGGCGACCGCCGTTCCTACCAGATGGATCCGGGCAACAGCGACGAGGCGCTACGGGAGGTGGAAGCCGACATCGCCGAGGGCGCCGACATCGTCATGGTGAAGCCGGCGCTCTCGTACCTGGATGTCATCGCGCGCGTCAAGGAGCGTTTCCGCTACCCCACGGCCGCGTACAACGTCAGCGGCGAGTACGCCATGATCAAGGCCGCCGCCCAAAACGGCTGGATCGACGAGACCACGGTGGTCCCGGAGGTCCTGCTGTCCATCAAGCGGGCCGGCGCCGACCTGATCCTCACCTACTTTGCCAAGGAGATGGCGGCGGGACTATGATACCCTAGGCGACAGCGGAGGCGATTGCACAATGGCGAGATCGATGACCATCGACTACGGCGATGACGTCCTGCTGGCGTTGGGGCTGAGCCCCGAAGAGTTCCGCGAGGAGGCCAAGCTTCTGATCGCCGTCAAACTCTGCGAGATGGGGCGGCTGTCGACCGGCGCCGCGGCCGAACTGGCGGGACTGCCCAAGCCTCTGTTTCTTACGAAGCTCGCGGACTACGGGGTAGACACTTTCGACCTGTCGGCGGAAGAGCTTCGACGCGATCTGGCCCGTGGGCGACGTCATCTGTAACACGTCGCCTTTGCAGTATCTGCATCAGGCTGAAATGCTCCACCTGCTGCCGGAGTTGTTCGGGTCAGTGCAGGTGCCGCCGGCTGTAACCGCTGAACTCGAGGAGGGTAGACGTCGTTAGCGACCAAAAACAGAGATCATCAGCGCCCCAGCAGCCGGCGCACCTCTTTCACCCTGTTCCGGAGGGTCTTCTCGCACTCGGGCTCGCGTCCGGGGGTGTGCACCTGGGCTTCTGAGAGCCGGAAGAGCAGCACCCGGGCGTCCCGGGTGAGGCGGATGACGTAGGTGTTGGAGTCCGCGTCGTGATAGGACTCCATGGCCTTTACGGTGTCGTCCTCGGAGCGGATGATGGCGTTGGCCCAGTCCTCAAGGTCCGGGAGGGCCGCTTCCCCGACGTGCTCGGTGATCATGCGGACGCGCGGCTAGCTCTTCTGCTTGGGCTTCCGGAAGGGCCGGTGACAGGTCCCGCAGGCGTTCTTGCCGAAGGCCTTGACCAGTTCGGCGGTGCTCCCGCCGGCCCGGGCCTTGGTGGCGATGGCTTCGGCCAGGGTTACGGCGTTCTTGGCCGCGGCGGTGAACTTGTCCCACTGCTCCCAGATCTCCGGCTTGGAGCGCGAGCCGTCGGAGCTGCCCTTGGGAAAGGTGTCGGCGTTGATCTTGGCGAAGGCCGCCGCCAGTTTGTCCGCGCTGGCGGCCACGCCCGCCGCATCGGTGGCGGAGCGCATGGCCTTGCTGGCCGCGCCGATGCCCTTCATCAGGTCCTGGCGTCCCTCGATCACCTTGTCGAACTGCGCGGCGGACGCGATACTCAGACCCGTCGTCAGGAACATTCCCGCCATCAAGATGAATAGCCACCGTACTTTCGGCATGTTTCTTACCTCCGCTATTGCTCGAATTCGTGCTTCTGAAGCTCCCGCACGAGAGCCGACAGATTGGGGTCGCTGTTGACCACGTCGTTAACCTTGTTCTGGAATTCACCGGCGGCGCGCTCCAGCGGCCCGGTATCGATGCGTATCCCCAGCCACTGAGTCAGGCGGAGCACCAGGGCCAGGGTCCCGCGCGGGTTCGGAGACGGAGCCAGATAGTGCGGCAGGGCTGCCCACAGGCTCACGTGCGGCACGCCTTCCTTGCGGAAGGTGTCGCTCAGGATCCCGACGATGCCCGTGGGTCCCTGGTACCGCGACGGAGTGAAGTCGAGCTCCTTCATCAATGCGGGGTCGGACGAGAAGCCGTTCAGGGGTACCGGCTTGGTGTAGAGCACCTCGTCCAGTAGAGCCCCCAGGGTAATGATGCGAGCGACCTTCCACTGCCGCGCAAGGTCCAACATGGTCCGGGAGAAAGCCTTCCAGTGCAGGTGCGGCTCGGCCCCCGAGGCGAAGATGAAATCCTGGTCGAGCTCGCTGCCGGTCTTGTAATAGTGAAAGTCGTAGGAGGGCCACTCGATCTCGCGCTGTCCGTCCACCAGACGTACGTGGGGCCGATGGACCGAGAAGTCGTAGTAGTCCTCGGGGTCGATCTTCGCCAGTTCCGAGGCCAGGAGTTGCTCGATGAGATATCGGACCGCGGAGGTGGCCGAAGACCCGGCGTCGCTCCACCCCGAGAAGGAAAGAATCAGGAAGGGTCGCCGCAAACGGGGCCGGCGGATA
>JAPOQB010000190.1 GCA_026710965.1 Deltaproteobacteria bacterium
CAACTGTTCGGGCTCTGGGGTACCTCAGGGCGTGACGACCTCGCTGAGCGACGGTCTCTCTGACCCAGGACGAATCGGTCTGTCACGCCCTGTCCTCTCTTTTCCCCTTCTCCCCCTCAAGATACAAGGACGAACGGTTGGGGGGCATTTCCGTTCACCCTGAGCGCTCCGACAAAGCTCAGGACGGGGGAACTCGAAGGCCGCCGACTCGGCAGGACGAAGATACCCCTCCACCCGTTCGTCCTGAGCGTAGCGCCGCGTTAGCGGCGCGAAGTCGAAGGGCGCCAACATACGGCCGCGCTACAACCGCGTGACCAGCCAGTTGGGGGTGAAGCGGAGGGCGTAGGCGTTGAGGGCGGTCATGTTGTCGGTGATCAGGAGGAGGCCGACGGCGATGAGCAGGAGGCCGGCGCAGACGTGGATGGCGGTCAGCCAGGAGCCGATGGCGCGGGAGAGCCGGAAGAACTGGTTCATGGCGAGGGCGCTGAGGAGCAGCGGCAGGCCCAGGCCGGCGGCGTAGGCCGACAGCAGCAGGACGCCCCGGTAAACTTCGCTGGTGGTGCCGGCCAGGGTCAGGATGGCGCCCAGGATCGGCCCCACGCAGGGGATCCACGCCACCGCGAAGGTGAGCCCCACCAGCACCGATCCGAGATAGCCGGCGGGTTTGCTGCGCAGGTTGAACTGGGCGTACTGCTCCAGCGTGGCGACCTTGAAGATCCCCGTCAGGTAGACCCCCACCACCAGGATGAACAGGCCGCCGACCACGCGCACCACGTCCTGATAGCCGTGCAGAAGGCTTCCCAGGAGGCTGGCCGACGCGCCCAGGGCGACGAAGGCGACGGAAAAACCGAACACGAAGGCCAGCGCGTTGCCCATGACCCGGGCGTTGCCCGGGCGGCCTTCACGGATTTCGCGGGGCGAGATGCCGGAAACGAACGACAGGTAGGACGGGACCAACGGCAGCACGCACGGGCTGAGAAACGAGAGGCCTCCGGCCGCGAAGGCGATGAACAGGTTGACGTCGCTCATAAGGGTCCCTGATTCCTTTACGCCATACAAGGGCGCGCAAAGCAACGGGCCCCTTCCGCCGGAGCGTATCAATGGGGTTTTCGCCGCTGAATTCGCCTGTTCAGGGTTTACCCGAAGTCAAGAATACCTGATATTGGCCCCTCATGCTGGAATTTCTCGGCCAGGGCGGCTTCTTCATGGTCCCGATCCTGCTGTGCTCGATCACGGCGGTGGCGATCTTCGTCGAGCGGCTGCTCAGCCTGAGACGGCGCCAGGTGGTGCCGGCGGAGCTGGTGCGGCGGGCCGAGGCGCTGGTCGCCGCGAAGGACCTGGCGGCGGCCATGGAGGTGCTGCGCCAGAGCCGCGCGGCCATCGCCAGGGTGCTGGCGGCGGGGCTCCGCGCCTCGGGGCAGCGGCGCGACGTCGTGAAGGACCACCTGGAGGAGGCCGGCCGCCAGGAGGCCGCCGGGCTGGAGCGGTTCGTGGACACCCTGGGAACCATCGCCGGGGTCAGCACGCTGCTCGGCCTGCTCGGCACCATCTCGGGCATGATCGAGATCTTCTCGGTCATCTCCACCCAGAGCGCGGTCAACCCGGCATCCCTTGCCGGCGGCATTTCCGAGGCGCTGGTCACCACCCTGGCGGGTTTGAGCGTGGCCATTCCCACCATCGTCATGCACCGCTACCTGCTCAACAAGGCCAACGCCCTCACCCTGGAGATGGAACGGCTCTGCACCCGCTTCATGGACCTGCTCAACCCCGACGGGCTGACCGACTGAGATGAACTTCCGGCCCCGCAGAAGACCCGCGGGCGGCTTCCTCGACATGACGCCGTTCGTGGACACCATCTTCAACCTGCTGATCTTCTTTGCCCTGTCGATGAATTTCCTGGTCAACCCGGGCATCACCGTGGACCTGCCCGGCGCCTCCGGCCCGCAGGTAGCGCGCCAGGACGATGACATCCGCATCGTCGTCACGCCGGCGGGCGAGATTCATCTCGACGGCGCGCCGGTGACGCTGCCGGCGCTCCGCGAACGGCTGGGGGCGATGGCCGGAGAACGCGGCGACGCTCAGGTGTTGATCCGGGCGGACCGCCGGGTGCCCCACGGCGTGGTGGTGGCGGTGATGGATGCGGCGCGCGCGGCCGGGCTGACGCGGCTCGCCATCATGACGCAGCGAAAGTAGCGGCAGGCTTGTCGGATTACGCTTCGCTGATCCGACCTACGGGAAGAAGGTCAGCTTGACCATGAAGGCCACCAAGGCGGGGCCGATGGTGTACACCGCGAAACTGAGAACGGCCAGTTTCTTGTCGATTCTTGCGAAGCCTTCCCTGGTGTACGTCTCAAGTCTTGCGAAATCTTCCCTGGCGGAACTCGCATGTTTGGCGAGGTCTTCCCTGGTGGACTGTTGGTGTTCGGCGAAGTCTGCCTTGGTGGCCATCTCATGCTTGGCGAAGGCTTCCTTGGTGGCCATCTCGTGTTTGGCGAAGTCTGCCTTGGTGGCCATCTCGAGTCTGGCGAAGTCTGCCTTGGTGGCCATCTCGAGTCTGGAAAAATCCTCTTTCGTAGCCATGTTGCTCTCTAACCTGGCGATGTCTTCCTTGGTGGCCACGTTCTCTGCTGGAGGTACGGCGCCGGCGGCAGCCTTTGCCCTGTCCGGGGAAGCCCCGGCTTCGATCAGCGCATCGTAGACCTCGGACACGATCAGACCCATCTTTGCAACTCCGGATGCGCCCCCCATTTGACTACGGAGCGTTCAAAAACAGAACAACAAGAAACAGCGGCGATGTCAAGCAAGTCCATGTAGAGGACGGATCGGCTTCCCGGGCCGATTCCTTAGCCCGGTTCCCTACACCGGCATCAGGCCGTGCTTCTTGGCGGGGCGGGTTTCTTTCTTGTGGCGCAGCAGCGCCAGGGTGCGGGTGAGGCGGGCGCGGGTGTCGGCGGGCTGGATGGCGGCCTGGGAGAACTGTTTGGAGACGGCTTCGAAGGGGCCGTTGAAGCGTTCGGCGAACTCGGCCATCTTCTCCGCGCGGGTGCGCTCGGGGTCGTCGGAGGCGGCGATCTCGCGGCGGTAGAGCACGTTGACGGCGCCGCCCCCGCCCATCACCGCGAGCTCCACCCCGGGCCACAGCCAGAGCTGGTCGGCGCCCATCTCCCGCGTGCACATGGCCTGCTTGGCGCCGCCGTAGCCCTTGCGCAGCACGATGGTGATCTTGGGCACGGTGGCCTCGGCGTAGGCGTAGAGCATCTTGGCGCCGTGCCGGATGATGCCCTTCTCCTCCTGCTGCCGCCCCGGGAAGAACCCGGGCACGTCCATCAGCGTGACGATGGGGATGTTGAAGGCGTCGCAGAAACGGATGAAACGCGCGGCCTTGTCCGAGGCGTCCACGTCCAGGCTGCCGGCCAGGAACATGGGCTGGTTGGCCACGAACCCCACCGGCCAGCCGTCGAGCCGCCCGAACCCGGTCACCAGGTTGCGCGCGAACCGGCGCTTGAGCTCCAGGAACTCGCCGCCGTCCACCACCGCCTTGATCACCTTGACGATGTCGTAGGGCTTGCGCTTGTCGCCGGGGACCAGCGTCTCGATGCCGTCGAGCCGCCGCTCCGGGTCGTCGCCGCGCTCCTTCCGCGGCAGCGGCGCGTTGCAGTTGTCCGGCAGGAACCCCAGCAGCTCGCGGATCTGGGCCAGGCAGGCCTCGTCGTCCGTGCTCACCACGTCCGCCACCCCGGACACCTCCGAGTGGATGCGCACCCCGCCCAGCTCCTCCATGGTGACCTCTTCCCCCAGCACCTCCTTGATCACCGGCGGCCCGGTGATGAACATCTGGCTGGTGTCCCGCACCATCAGGATGAAGTCGGTCAGCGCCGGCGAATACGACGCCACGCCGATGCACGGCCCCATCACCGCCGAGATCTGCGGGATGGCGCCGGACGCGATGCTGTTCTCGAAGAAGATCCCGCCGATGGCCGAGGTGACGCTCAGCCCCTCCTGAATGCGCGCTCCCACCGAGTCGTAGAGCCCGACGCAGGGCATGCCCAGGGAGCGGGCGGTGCGGATGCCGTTGGCGATCTTCTCGGCGTGGGCGCTGCCCACCGCCCCCGCCAGCACCGTGCGGTCCTGGGCGAACAGGTAGACCGGCCGCCCGTCGATGCGGGCGAAGCCGCACACCACCCCGTCCGTGGGTTGCCGCCGCTCCGCCATGCCGAAATCCGTGCACTGGGTCTCGGCCAGCATGAACTCTTCGGTGAAGCTGCCCGGGTCCACCAGCTTGTCGATGCGTTCCCGGGCGGTGAGCTTGCCCTCGCCGTGCTGCTTGTCGATGGCCCGGGGGTCGCCGGCGAGGACCCGGGCCTCGATCGCGGCAAGTTTGGTCTCCGGGGTCTCCGCCTCCGGCGTGGATTTGTCAGGGGCTGTCTTTTCGTCCGCCATTCAAGTCCCCTTGTGCTGGCTCGCGTTTATATGGCGCCCTTCGACTTCGCGCCGCTGGCGCGGCGCTACGCTCAGGACGAACGGAAGAGAGGAAGGGCGTCCTTCGACTTCGCTCGGCTGGCGCTGCGTTGCGCCGAGCGCGAACGGAAGAGGGATGGCGCCCTTCGACTTCGCGCCGCTAACGCGGCGCTACGCTCAGGACGAACGGAAGAGAGGAACACCACTCTTCGACCTCGCCCGCTGGCGCTGCGTTGCGCTGAGCGCGAACGGAAGAGGGATGGCGCCCTTCGACTTCGCGCCGCTAGCGCGCCGCTACGCTCAGGACGAACGGAAGAGGGGGACGGAAACGATCGGCAACTCCCCTCCGGTTTGGTTGAAGGGGAAATGATTGGCCCCTCCTCTCTTACGGCAACTTCCTCCACCCGTTCGTCCTGAGCGTAGCGAGGCGCAGCCGAGCGAAGTCGAAGGGCGCCATTCCTCTTCCGTTCGCCCCGAGCGAAGTCGAAGGGTGGTATTCCTCCTCCGTTCGTCCCGAGCGTAGCGCCGCGCCAGCGGCGCGAAGTCGAAGGGCGCCAACTTCTCTACCGCTCATGCCTGTTTTTCCCACGAGACAGCCGATGAAGTCCAGTCCAGTCCCCGCGTATCAAGGCCTCCTTCTTCTTCCGGCCCCAGCGCTTGATCCGCAGTTCGGACTCCAGCGCTTCCGTCCGGGTCGGAAAGGGACAGGTGTATGCCAGCGATATGGGTTTTCGGGAGGCGGTGTATCCGATTGCGCCGTCGTAGTGCTGTTGGAGGCGGTGCTCGAGGTTGTCGGTGTGGCCGGTGTAGTAGGAGCCGTCACCGCAGCGGAGGATGTAGACCCAGAAGCTCATGGGGTTGGGAGAGCGGGGGTTAAGGCTTGCGTCCCTTGAAATGGCGCCCTTCGACTTCGCTCGGCTCCGCCTCGCTACGCTCAGGACGAACGGTGGGTTTTGTTGCGGAGAGAGTGTCTTCCGGAGAGATTCTTCCGTTCGCGTTCTTCCGTTCGTTTCCTCTGTTTCCTCTGTTCGCTGTTCTCCGTTCGCGTTCTTCCGTTCGTTTTCCTCTGTTCGCTGTTTTCCGTTCGTTTTCTTCCGTTCGTCCTGAGCGTAGCGACGCGCAGCGGCGCGAAGTCGAAGGGCGCCATTTTCGAAGGACGCCCTTCCCTTTCCGCACCACCCCTCTCCCCCTCAGATAATCCCCATCCCCCTCAACACCGACAGCATGATCGCGGCGGCGATGACCGAGCCGATCTGGCCGCCGGCGTTGGCGCTCATGGCGTGCATCAGCAGGTGGTTCTTCTTGTTGTAGCGCTGGCCCACGTTCTGCACCACGCGGGCGGCCATGGGGAAGGCGGAGATGCCGGCGGCGCCGATGAGGGGGTTGATCTTGCCGCGGCTGAGGAGGCACATGAGCTTGCCGAACAGCACGCCCATGACGGTGTCCAGGCCGATGGCCACGAACCCCAGGGCCAGCACCATCAGGGTCTGCACCTGGAGGAAGCGGTCGGCGGCCATGGTGCCGCCGATGGCCAGTCCCAGCAGCAGTGTCACGATATTGGCGATCTCGTTCTCCGAGGCCAGCTTGAGGCGCTCCACCACGCCGCATTCCCGCAACAGGTTGCCGAGCATCAGCATGCCGATGAGCGGCGTCCCCAGGGGGGCGATGATGGACGCCACCACCGTGACGACGATGGGGAACAGGATGCGGGTGGTCTTGGACGCCGGCGCCTGCTGCACCATGCTCATGACGATCTGCTTCTCCCGGGCGGTGGTCAGCACGCGCATGATCGGCGGCTGGATCAGCGGCACCAGCGACATATACGAATAGGCCGCCACCGACACCGCCCCCAGCAGGTGGGGCGCGAATCGAGAACTGACGTAGATGGCGGTGGGTCCGTCGCAGGCGCCGATGACGGCGATGGCCACGGCATCCAGCTTGTCGAAGCCCAGGCCCAGGGCCAGCAGCAGCGTCAGGAAGATGCCGAACTGCCCCGCCGCCCCCAGCATGATGATCTTGGGGTTGGAGAACAGCGGCCCGAAGTCGGTCATGGCGCCGATGCCGAGGAAGATCAGCACCGGAAAGATCTCGGTGCGGATGCCGAAGTCGTAGAAGAAGCGGAGCGTCCCGCCCTCGGCCATGAGCTCGGCCTGGGGGATGTTCACGAGAAGGGCGCCGAACCCGATGGGCACCAGCAGCAGCGGCTCGAAGCCCTTCCTGATGCCCAGGTAGAGCAGCCCCGCCGCGATGGCCATCATGACCACCTGGCCGAGCTCCAGGTGCGAAATGCCGTCAAGCAGCCCCAGGGCTCCGGAAAGAATCGCAGATATCATACTGTACAGGTGGTCTCAGGAAGGGAAAATCTTGCGGATCAGCAGGATCAGCAGGCTCAGCAGCCACAGCACCAGCAGCGTGCCGACGCTGCCCACCAGCGCAACCGTTAAGCCGAATTCCCAGGTGCCCATGCCGTCCGTGCCGGGTGAAAGCGGTCCGTAGCCTTGGCGGCTACTCGATCTCGGCGAGCTCCTCCCCCGCCTCCACCGACTGCCCGACCTCGACGTTGACGGCCTTGACCGTGCCGTTGGCCGGCGCCACCACGGGAATCTCCATCTTCATGGCCTCCATCACGATGACCACGTCGTCCTCTTCCACGGCCTGGCCGGGATTCGCCTCGATTCTCAATATCTTGCCCACCATGGGGGCTGTGACGGAGGTTGCCAATGCGATGTTCTCCTTGCGCGTGAGTTCGTTGGGAACGCCCGAGACTCGGGCGTTCCGGGATTTTCCCTCTATATCAGGGTTTTCCGGGGACAAGTCAAATGAGTTTGACTTTGGGCACCGCCGGTACGCATCGCCGACAAGTTGTTTGTGTTGCGGGGAGTTTCGAGGCCATCCTCTAGAGAAAGTATTTGACCGGCCGATCATCCAACCATAGACTACACGTAGCGTATGAAAGGGCGAACATGGAGGCACTCAAGGAATATGCGGTGTGATCACGGCCGCGGTTGCGGTGGTTGCCGCACTGGGCGCATTGGGTCTGTGGGCTATCAACGTCCAGGTTACCCCCGAGTTCCACCGGCTCGACGCGCGGATTGAAAAACTCGACGGGCGGATTGATCAGCTCGACGGGCGGATTGACCAACTCGACGGCAAGATCGATACCAACCTGAAGGTCATCAACCAACGATTCAACCGCCTGGAGAACGACATGGACAACAGGTTTGACCGCGTCGAGGGCGAGATCCGTACCATCCGTAACGACATCAAGACCATTCTCTTGAGGCTTCCGCCTCAGGCAGAGTCGGGATAGCCGCGGATCTATTCTGCAACCCCCCCTGCCGCACAACCCGCCTGCCCACCGGCCAGGTGAAGGACTTCGCCCGGGCGCCCGCGTCGGGCAATCATGGAACCGACACGCTTTTCTCAAGGGTCTGCATGATCCAGCCGTTGAGGCTTAGACCGCTCGCTGCCGCGGCGCGCGCAACTCGTTGGTGAAGGTCCGGGCCAAGGCGGACGTGGAGCTTCCCGGAGAATGGTTTCCGAGGCTCGACCCCGTCTTCCCGGCAGGAATCGATGTATTCATCGATGGACCTGTGGAACTCGCGCAGGATCCCTTCGACGTCGGTCGCTTCGAAGGTGGCGATGGGATAGGCGCCGCTGTTCACGACCTTCCCGTGAAGACGGCCCACGGATTCGTCGAATTCCACCGTGGCCATGTACCCCTTGTATTCCATCATGGCTTGACTCCCACCGCTTTGAGAAACGCGGCGATATCGCGGACCGTCGCCCGCCCCGTGGCCGGCTCCGGGTGCGGCCGGTGAACCACCATCCTTTCCCGGCCCTTCTTCAGAAGCACACGCGAGCCGGAACGCTCAGAGATGTCCACACCTGCTGCCTTGAGCATGGCGACGAGATCCTGCCACCGGATGTCCGCAAGCGCAGGCGCCTCGAACACACGTTCCAGTGTGTGTTGATGCTTGTTCCGCACGACAAGAACCCTGGTACCATGTGAAGTACCAGTACGCAAGTGTTCCGCCCCGGCCGGAAACCACCTCGGGCGTTCAGGTTCAGACGGTGGCCGACTTTCTCGATCATCTCGGGCGCCGACAGGCACGAACACTTTTGCGTGCCGCAGCGATGCTGGCGTGATCACGGCAAGGCCCCCATGATGTGATCTCCAGGGGAAGAAAAAGAAAGAGTGCACCATGGAAACGGAAGAGTGATGATCCTTCTCATTTGGGGGAACAAAGGGCCGTTCCTGGCTTGCATTCCCTCTGAGCCTGTGGTACCCCGCGTAAGGTCGGTCGAATACCGTCGCCGCATCAACGGAAAGGGCGCGGGCTCACGGATTCGCGGGAGCACCGTCACGGATATTTGTGTGGCAGCGGGCTTTTTCACCTTGCATTAGCCATTGACATGTGTTACCCACGTGCCATGAACTAGGACTAAATGAGGTCACAGACGCCGGGCAGGACGTCTTGGGACTCTTCAAACGGTAAGGAGGAACTGGGAATGTTGAATCGTAAATTCGCGATGGCCTTGGGCGCCGTCATGGTACTGGCAGTGCTTTATGGCTGCTCCTCATCCAACAGCGGCATCAAGCACGAGCGGGACACAGCGCAAGAGCAGGTGAAGACGCTCCAGGGCTCGCTTGATAAAGTCGCAGATGCTCTCAATCTCCCCGCGGGCTCTTCCGAGGCGGAAATCCTGACCGCTCTCGCCACGGCGACCGAAGACCAGTTGGTGACGATCAGGGACGCGCTTGACCTTGCTGCCGACGCCACGGCTGCTGACATTGTGACCTCCATTGGGTTGCTCCAAGTAGACGAGTTGGTGACGATCAGGGACGCGCTTGACCTTGCCGCCGATGCCACCGTTGGCGACATTCTAGCTGCCATCAGGGGTCTCCAAGCTGAACCTGTGGAGGACAAGAAGGCGGCAGACGTTGTTGGACCGGCGATTCTTGCGTCCGAGATGACAATGCCAACGGACGGTACCGACCCAGAACGCACTGCGGACAATACCCGCATCGCGGTAGACGGTCTGACCGCGACAGACCAGGGCGACGACGATGCACCCGGTGGTACCAACATCGTGGACGGCGCTCAGAATGCCGATACAAAGCTGAAAGCGTCGGACAAGATGGGCGCGATGGTGAGCGGCTTTGAAGGCGGCGTGTTCGCCCAGGATAACGGTACGGATACCAAGGACCCCACGCAGGTCGACACGGTGTACGTCTACTCCGACAAAGAGCCCAACACCGCTCAAGAGTACAGCATGTATTGGACCTCGACCACCGTATCGGACATGACAAACGGGGCCGATGAAGGTGTCTCCACTGTTAATACTGTTGCTGACAAGTTGGATACACTGACTCTGAGTGCCTCCGCTACCGAGCACCCCATGTCGTCCGCCCTCCCCTCGGCCAATCAGTCGTATACGGACTACGAGGACGATGCCGACACGACGGACAATGAAGCCAGTTTCGATGGGACGTTCAGAGGCGTTGCTGGTGGGTTCTCATGTGTGGTCGGCAGCAACGCAGGCGATGTCTGCAGGGCTACGCGTGACGAGGACGGCAAGGTGTCGTTTACTGGTGGCGTGTGGACCTTCACCCCCACCGAACCCGAGGGCGAGGCCAAGGTTATGGTCGCGGGTGTTATTCCCGATCCGGACTACCTGACCTTCGGGTTCTGGCTCAGGGAAACGACGGATAAGGATGGCAAGGTTTCTGCCATGATAGAGACGCTTTACGGGACCGAAGCCGCTTATACCACCGCCACGGCGGATGGGCTTACTGGCGAGGACCTTGAAGGTGAGGCGACCTACTCTGGTTCCGCAACGGGTAAGTTCATCAGGAAAGAGTTTACTAGCGGTGGAGACGAAACAGTGGTTGCGGGAGGACAGTTCACGGCTACTGCCGACTTGACAGCATATTTCGGCGAACCCACCAGCGTGGCAATGGACAACCACAACATGATCGACGGCTCCATCACCGACTTCAAGGATGGCCACGGCAACGACATTGATGACACCTGGACCCTTACGTTGAACGCCACCAGCTTTGCCGACTCCGACGCTGACAACAACGTGTTTTCGGGTGGAACCGAAGGCGACAAAGGCGCAGGTGCCGGCTTCTGGGAAGGTATCTTTGCCGGAGCGGAGACGATGCCGGACCCCGATGACAACACAGCGACTGTCCCCGTTCGGCCTAGTGGCGTCGTTGGTGAGTTCAATGGTCACTTCAACAACGGACACGTGGTTGGCGCGTTCGGAGCGACCTTGGACGAATAGTAACACCCGATTCCAACGACGGGGCTCCCTGTTGGGGACCCTGCCTTCTAACCCAAGCGAAAAGGGCAACCCGATAGGGTTGCCCTTTTCTTTGTGATACGATCAAGACCGTTGTTTTGGGGCTGGCAGCGTAGGATGAAATCGAGGAGTCGGATGCTGGGCAGAGCCGTTGTTCGTACACTGACATTGTTTCTGTTGGTCTTCACAATCGCAGTCCCCTGCACGGTAGCGCAGAAGACCTCTCCGTCATTCGAGTCCCGCATGGAAGAAGCCCAGCAACTCTTGAAGGGGCGAAGGTTTGAACAGGCGCTGCCTATCCTGCGTGCCCTCGCCCAAGCGTACCCTGCCCGCAAGGACCTCCTGTTTCTCCGGGGCCTGGCAGCGCTGCAATTGTCGCAGCGGAAAGGAGTTCCCGGCGGCGCACGCCGAACCCTGCTGGATGAAGCCATAGCGTCTTTTCGCACCATGCTCATCGATCAGCCCGGCTTGGTGCGTGTGCGGCTGGAGCTGGCCCGGGCCTTCTTCTACAAGGGCGAAGACGGACTTTCGCAGGAACACTTCGAGCGCGTGCTAGCGGGCAACCCGCCCGATTCGGTGGTGGCCAACGTGAGGCGGTTCCTTACGCGGATCCGGGCGCGCCGGCGCTGGAATATGCACCTGGGCTTCGCGGCGGCGCCGGACACCAACATCGGCGGCACCTCCGATGAGCGCATCATCTACATCTTCGGCCTTCCGTTCCGCCGAAACGCGGAGCAGTTGACCACGTCGGGAATCGGGCTGTCGGTGTGGGGCGGCGGGGAGTATCAGCATCCGCTGGGTCAGCGGGTGCGGCTCCGCCTGGGAATGGATGCGTCGCGGAAGGAATACTCGGGCAGCAGGTTCGACAGGATGCTCGCGTCGTGGCACGTGGGGCCGCGGGTGTTCGTGAGCCGGACGACCCAGTTCAGCATCCTGGGCAACTGGCGTCACCAGTGGAGCGCCAACGACCCCAACTACTTCGACCTGGGCGGACGGTTGACGGCAAGGCACCGGTTCACCCGGCGGTTCACGGGCACCGGCAGGGCGTCGTGGTACGACCGGAGGTACCGCGTACAGAAACTTCTGGACGGGCCGGTGCGTGATTTCTCCCTCGGAGCCAACTGGGTGCTCACACCCACGATACGGCTCAATGGCACCGTGGGATACGGGCGTGGCCGGCCGTTGACCCTCAGGTACCGCAACAAGAGCTATTGGCTGCATACAGGAGTGTCCGTGGCGTTGCCCAAGGGGTTCACCGTGGGCGCCGGCGGCGGCGTTCGCTGGACGGACTACGAGGCCCCCTGGCCCCCGCACACGCCGGAGAACGAGAACCGCGGCGACACGACCTACCACGTGCGCGCCTCCGTCCACAACCGCGCCCTCACCTTCCTGGGCTTCAGCCCCGAAGTGTCGCTGATTCACGAGGTGCGCAAGACCAATGCGCAGTTGTACGACTACAAGAAGACGGGCGGGGAGTTGCGGGTGGTGAGGCAGTTCTAGATGGCGCCCTTCGACTTCGCGCCGCTGGCGCTGCGCTACGCTCAGGGTGAACGGTGGAGCGACCTGGTTCCGCTGGCGCTGCGCTACGCTCAGGGTGAACGGTGGAGCGACCTGGTTCCGCTGGCGCTGCGCTACGCTCAGGGTGAACGGTGGAGCGACCTG
>JAPOQB010000913.1 GCA_026710965.1 Deltaproteobacteria bacterium
AAAGAGGCGACACCAGCAACGCCATCAAGAATGCAATCAAACGTTTCATGGAACCCCCTTCCCTCGTGTCTTCTCCCGCCAGGCGATGGACTCGTCGTTAGACTATCTGAAAAGCACTGTCGACTCCAAGATGCAGGAGGTCGTTACCCGGTACATGTTGACTATTGACGGTGTTGGGATAACATGGCGTCCGATGCCGGCTTCAACGTCAGAAAAGATTCGCGCACGCCTCGGTCACCCGATCATCGACTCGGACGGGCATACGGTGGAGCTCACGCCGGTCTATCTCGACTATCTCAAGCAGGCGGGCGGCCCGGATATCGTCGAGCGCTACGTGAAGGCCACCGCGGCCCGGGGAACCAACCGCTGGCACGACATGTCCGAAAGCGAGCGGCGCCACGACTGGACGCGCTGTCCGCCGTGGTGGGCCCGGCCGACGCGGACCCTGGACCGCGCCACCGCCTCGCTGCCGCGTTTGCTCCACGAAAGGATGGAAGAGCTGGGGCTCGACTACGCGGTGCTGTATCCCACCGAGGGCATGGGCGGGCCGCCGGTATTCCGCGACGAGGAGCTCCGGAGGGTATCGTGCCGGGCGCTCAACACGTTCCACGCGGAGATCTACCGCGATTGCGCGGACCGCATCACCCCGGCCGCGGTGATCCCGTTCGTGAATCCCCGCGAGGCCATTGAGGAGATGGAGTACGCGGTCAGCGAGTTGGGTCTGAAGGTCATCGTGTTCACGCATCAGCGCCGCCCCATTCCGAAGGCCCAGGGCGCCGGGCCGGAGCTGGCGCCGTATGCCTACCGCCTGGATACCTTCGGGCTGGACAGCGAGTACGACTACGACCCGGTGTGGGCCAAGTGCGTCGAGTTGAAGGCGGTGCCCACGTCCCACGCCGGTTCCCAGGGCATCGGCACCCGCCAGTCCATCTCCAACTACGCCTACAACCATATCGGCCACTTCGCCGCGGCCAACGAGGCCATCTGCAAGTCGCTGTTCATGGGCGGCGTGACCCGGCGCTTCCCCGGCATCCGGCTGGGTTTTCTCGAATGCGGCGTCGGCTGGGCCTGCGTGTTGTACGCGGACCTGATCGGCCACTGGGAGAAACGGGGCCCCAGGGGCATCCAGAACCTCAACCCGGAGAATCTCGATCAGGAAGAACTGTTGCGGCTGGTGGGGGAGTACGGCAGTGACCGGGTCAAGGACCGGCTGGAGGACATCCGCAGGTTCTTCGAAGGGACCGACGCGTCGGCCATCGGAAATTACCGTAAAGCGCATGAGTTGAGGCACCCGGACAACCTCGACGATTGGGCCCGGTGCGAGATCGAGGAGCCCCGTGACATTCGAGACCTGTTCGTGCCGCATTTCTATTTCGGGTGCGAGGCCGACGACCCGACGGTGGTTTGGGCCTTCAACTCGCGGACCAATCCCTTCGGCGCCCGGTTGAACGCCATGATGAGCTCGGATCTGGGCCACTGGGACGTGGCCGACATGCGCGAGGTGGTGCCGGAGGCTTACGAGCTTGTAGAGCGGGGACTGCTCAACGAAGACGACTTTCGCGATTTCGCGTTCACCAACGCGGCCCGGTTCTATACCGATATGAACCCCGGGTTCTTCGCCGGGACCGCATGCGAGAACGCGGTGGCGGACGGCCTGTCGTTGAAATCGGATATTTGAGAACAAGAATGGCGTCCTTCGACTTCGCTTCGCTACGCTCAGGACGAACGGCATTCCTTCCAACCCGTTCGTCCTGAGCGTAGCGAGGCGTAGCCGAGCGAAGTCGAAGGACGCGAACACATCTTACGGGAGTTTCATGGTGATTCGTATCGGCGTCATCGGCGTGGGATTTGGTGCGAAGGTGCAGGCCCCGGCGTTCCAGGCGGAGGGCTTCGAGGTGGCGGCCATCTGTTCCCGGAGGGAGGAGCGGGCCCGGGAGGCGGCGGCGAGCCTGGGCATACCGCACCCGTACACGGACTACCGCGAGATGCTCGAGCAGCCGGACCTCGACGCGGTGAGCATCGTGACCCCTCCCAACCTCCACCACGAGATGGCCGCGGCGGCGTTGGACGCGGGCAAGCACGTGCTGTGTGAGAAGCCGTTCGCCATGGACGAGGCGGAGGCCAAGGCCATGCTGGACAAGTCCCGCGGCACCAAACTGACCGCCATGGTCGCCCACGAGTTCCGCTTCGCGCCGGCCCGCGCGTATGTCAAGGAATTGCTGGAGCAGGGCTACGTCGGCGACTTCCAGAGCGCGTCCGTGACCCTGTTCATGAGAGGCGGTCCGCCCGGTGGCCGGCCCGGTTTCGACTGGCGCCAACAGTATTCCTACGGCGGCGGGCAGCTGGGCGGTCTGGGCTCCCACTATATCGATTGTCTGCGGGACTGGTTCGGAGACGTCGCTAGCGTCAGCGGCCGGGTGTTCACGCCGGCGAACGGCGCCCACGGCGCCGATACTTCCGACGACGCCTTCGGCCTTCTCATGAATTTTGCGAAGGGCGGCTGGGCGTCGCTGGCCGCCGACTTCACCGCGCCCCTGGGCTCGAAGGTGCGAATGGAGATCCACGGCACGGAGGGGAGCCTGAGCCTGTCCCACGCGGGCCCCAATCCGCCGCCCGACGGCACCGTCTTCGGCGCGCGGCATGCCGACGACAAGGAGCTGCGGGAGTTGCCCGTGCCCGAACGTTTCCATGTGGCGCTGGACGAGCGGGATGCGCGCCTGGGAGCTTTTTGCGTGCTGGCCCGCCGGTTCCGGCGCGGCATCGAGGAGGGCACCTCGCCCACCCCCAACTTCGAGGACGCATACCGCTGCCAGCAGATCATGGACGCCGTGCGGTTCGGCGGCGCCGGCCGGTGGGCGGAGCTAGGGGAGTAGAGGGAGTCGCCTTATGACCAAGAACGGCTTCAGAGTCCTCGACAGCGACATGCACGTTTTCGAGCCCCACGACCTGTATCTCAAGTACATGGACCCCAAGTGGGGCCATCGCATACCACGGGGCGAGCCGCGCAAGCGTCACGGGCAGATCCGCTTCACCTTCGCCGACGGCACCCCGGTGCGTCCCGGCGGCGGCAAACTCCGCTCGCCGCGGAACGCCCAGGAACAGCGGTTCGAGAAGGTTGCGCCCCACTACCGGAACTCCATGGCCCGGGACTACGACGCGGTCTCGCAGCTCGACGCCATGGACGTGGAAGGCCTGGACGTGGCGGTCCTGTTCCGCACGTTCCCGCTTCACTGCGACGACGGCCTGGAGGCGGAATACGCCATGGCGCTGTGCCGGGCCTGGAACGACTGGATCTTCGACTTCTGCAAGGAGGATCCGGCGCGGATGAAGTTCGCGGCGCTGATCACGCTGCACGACGTGGACCTGGCGGTAGAGGAGGCACGGCGCGCGGTGACGGAACTGGGGGCCGCCGGACTGTGCCTCGTCCCGGAGCCCGTCAACGGCAATCACATCCACGACCACTATTTCGACCCGCTGTGGGCCCAGGCGGAGCGGACGGGAGTGCCCATCTGCTTCCACCCCGCGGGGTTCCCGAGGCAGGAGCACGCGGCGCTTCGTTTCGTGGGGCACCCCAACGACGGTTTTCTGGTCAGCACCTACAGCAAGGCGGTGGAGTTGATGATGGCCATCGGCAGTTTTTGCGGCGGCGGGGTGCTGGAGCGCTTCCCGGCCTTGCGGGCGGTGTTCCTGGAGGGCAACTGCAGTTGGCTGCCGTGGCTGCTGTACCGCATGGACGAGCGCTGGCACGACCGCAAGGACCAGCTCGACGAGCCCCTGAGCCAAAGGCCCAGCGACTACTTCATGCGGCAGTGCTTCGTGTCCGTGGATCCGGACGAGAGTCTCGTGACCGACGTCATCAGCCGGGTGGGAGACGACAACCTCGTGATCTCCACGGACTATCCCCACGACGACGCCCACTGGCCCAACGCCATGAGCACGTTCCTGGCCATCGACGGCGTCACCGATGGCTCGCGCAGGAAGATCCTGTGGGACAACTGCGCCCGCCTGTACGGCGTGTCCGGCCCCGCGGGCTGACGCGGAGGCCCGGCGCCGTCGCCCATCCCCGACGTCCCATGCTCACCCGATACGCACGCGGAACCTTCAACGTCGATTGGGAGGACCGCTACGACTTCCCGGCGCTGCGGCGGATGCGCGTCGAGAAGGCCCAGCGGGAGCTGGCGCATTCCGATCTCCCGGCGCTGCTGCTGTGGAAGGACGAGAACGTCCGCTACCTTACCAGCCTGAGGGCCCAGCTCATTACCGGCAAGACCACCGCCCTCAACGGCGTGCTGCTGGCCAAGGGCGAGGAGCCGATCCTGCTGTGTTCCGGCGGCGAGCACGACAAGGCCCTATTCGGCATGCCCTGGCTGTCGAGCGTCCACACCATCCCCATCATGGAACAGCGGGAGCTCACGGACGGGTTCGTCACTTCCGTCCTCAAGCCCCTCCTGAGCGACCTCAAGCTCTCGGGCGGCCGCCTCGGCATCGATCAGGCGCCGTTGTGCCTCATCGAATCGTTACGGAATCATCTCCCCGAGATCGAGCCGGTGGACGGCGACGTGGTCATGCAGCGGGCGCGCTGGGTCAAGCTGGACGAGGAGATCGCGGTCATCGAGGAGTCCTGCGCGCTGGGCGACAGCGTCACCCAGCGCGCGCTGGACGAGACCCGCGCCGGGCGGCGCGAATGCGAGGTGGCCGGCGACGCCATGCAGACGCTGTTCCACCTGGGCGGGGAGATGGCCCACGTGATCACCCCGTACGTGGCCTCGGGCGAGCACATGTCGCCGCCCCACCGCATCTGCACCGACAAGATCATGCGCAACGGCGACCTCTGCTTCATCGACATCGGCGCCATGTGGAACGGCTACTTCGCCGACATCGGCCGCACCACCATTGTCGGCAAGCCTACCCGCCGTCAGAAGGAGATATACACCGCCGTATACGAGGGGCTCATGGCGGGCATCGCTCGGATGCGCCCGGGCAACACCAACAAGGACGTGTCCGACGCCATCGTCGCCCGCATCGGTCGCTACGGTCTGGCCGAGCACCTGTTCAGCCTGTTCATCGGCCACGGCATCGGCATGGGCGCCAACGAGCCGCCCTACATCGGCGAGACCCTGCCGGGCGCCACCGTGTTCGAGCTCCAGCCCAACATGGTCTTCGCCGTGGAGCCGCTGGTGTGGGTCCCGGACGTGAGAGGCGGCGGCGGCGTACGCATCGAGGACATGGTGCTGGTCACCGAAGACGAGCCGCATGTGCTGTCCCGGGTCGAGTACGAGGACCGCCTGTTGCTCTAACCGGCCCCGTCTCCGGACAAAGTCCCCCACGCACCCAACCCCTTGCCGCCGGATGGAGGCGCCGCACTCGCCCCGGGTTGCCGTACCCCTGACGGCTTGGTTTACTAGGCCCATGGACCCGACGAGTTCCGGAGCAGGGCGACCGGCACGGACGGCGCTGCGGATATTGTGGCTGAGCGCGCTCGCGGGTGTTTTCTTCATCTCGAGTGCCGCCGCGAGTGAAGGGCGGCTGCAACTAACCTACAGGGTCTATTTCGGCGGCGTCCACGCCGCCAATCTCGGTTTCGTCGTCAACTTCGATGCGGCAACGCATGACGTCGATGCCGCCGCGCATGATCTCGATACGACGGCGTATGCCGTGCGGGCGAGCTTGAAGACCACCGGCGCGTTGAAGGCGCTCACGCGCTTCAAGACCACGGCGTATTCCCACGGCACGCTTCTTTCGGGTGACGTGATGCCGGTGCGGGCAGGTTACCGAAGCAAGCGCTGGAGAAAGAAGCGTCTGGTGGAGCTTGGCTTCGACGACGGAACGCCGACGCTCGTGCGCATGAAGCCCCCCAGGAAGTCCAAGGTGTCCCTCTCCCTGCTGAAGGGAGCGCTCGACCCCGCCGGCGCCTTGCTCGCGCTGCTTTCTCGTTTCGACGCCGGCGAAGGATGCAGGCTGCGCATTCCCGTCTATGACGGACGCCGTCTCTACGATCTCGTGGGCGAGAAGGACGGAGACGGACGGGTCAAGGCCGGCCGGTACTCGCCCTTCGCCGGGCCCACGGTCAACTGCCGCATGTGGATCGAAAAGAAGGCCGGATTCAAGCGGGAACCCCGGGGCGGGCCAAACCGCGGCGACCGCGAGGTGCTCCTCCGGATGGCGCGCGTGTTCGATGAGATGCCCCGGGTTCCGGTCCGTCTTGCCAGCGACACCCGGTACGGCTCCGTGAAGGCCTACCTGTTCCGGGCCAAGCTCGACGCGGCCGGCCTCAAGCGGGAGTTGAGTCC
>JAPOQB010000533.1 GCA_026710965.1 Deltaproteobacteria bacterium
CGAATCGCCCGCCACAGCTTTGGGGCGGTGTACGGCATGTCGACGTGGTCGATGCCCAGCGGGGACAAGGCGTCCATGACGGCGTTGGCCACGGCCGGGGGGGCGCCGTTGGTGCCGGCTTCGCCGACGCCCTTGACGCCGAGGGGATTGAAGGGGTTGGGGGTCTCGGTTTCGCCCACCACCACGGGCGGCATGGTGCTGGCGCGGGGTACGGCGTAGTCCATCAGGGTGCCGGTGCGGGGCTGGCCGTTCTCGTCGAAGACCATGTGCTCGCACAAGGTCTCTCCCAGGCCCTGGGCCAGGCCGCCGTGGACCTGTGCCTCGACGATCATGGGATTCAGCACCACGCCGATGTCGTCTACCAGGACGAGCTTCTCGATAGTCAGCTCGCCGGTGTCCGAATCGATGCGCACCAGCGCCACGTGGGCGCCGAAGCCCCAGGCCTCGCGGTTGGGGTCGAAGAAGGCGGTCTCGTTCAGGCCCGGGTCCATTCCCGCGGGGGTGCCCTTGGCGTAGGCCGCACCGGCCACCTGGCGCCAGGTTACGCTTCGTTCCGGCACGCCGGCCACGGCGAAGCCGCCGTCGGTCTGGACCACGTCGTCCGGCGACGCTTCCATGAGGTTGCCGGCGATGGCCTTGGCCTTGGCGATCACGCGGTCGGCGGCCGTGGCCAGGGCGCCGCCGCCCATGACCGCGCTGCGGCTCCCGAAGGTGCCGGTGCCCTGCTGGACGGCGGTGGTGTCGCCGTGGCGCACCACCACGTTTTCCATCGGCACCTTGAGCTTGTCGGCGGCCACCTGGGCCCACACCGTTTCGTGCCCCTGTCCGTGGGAGCTGGAACCCGTCAGCACCGTGATCTGGCCGGTGCGCTCCACGCGCACGGCGCCGCTCTCGAAGCCGGCCCCGCCGCTGGGCTCCGTAAAGGTGGAGATGCCCACGCCCACCAGCTCGCCGCGCGTCCGTGCCTCGTCACGGTCGCGGATGAGCCGGTCGTAGTCGGACAACCGTAGCGCTTCGGTAAGGGACTTCTCGTAGTCGCCGGAGTCGTATTCCACGCCGACGCCTGTGCGGTAGGGGAACTGGTCGGGCTGGATGTAGTTCTTGCGGCGAAGCTCCAGCGGGTCCATGCCCAGGTCCCGGGCGGCCTTGTCCGCCAGCCTTTCGATGTTGAGCACCGATTCCGGCCGGCCGGCGCCGCGGTACGGTCCGGTGGGCACGGTGTTGGTAAAGGCCCCGACGATCTCCACCCGGACGTCCTGGAGCTGGTAGCAGCCGGGGGCCATGACCAGCATGCGCTGGGGCGGTCCGGCCGTGGCCGAGTGCAGATAGGCGCCGAGGTTGGCCACCACCCGCACCTTCAGGCCGAGCATCTTGCCGTCCTTGCTCAAGGCCAGCTCCGAGGTCATGGCCTGGTCGCGGCCCTGGCAGGTGGTGAGGAAGTCCTCGCTGCGGGTGGCCATCCACTTGACCGGCCTCCCCAGCTTCTGCGCCAGGTGGCAGACCAGGACGTCCTCGCGGTAGACGCAGCCCTTGCTGCCGAAACCCCCGCCCACGTCCGGCGCGATGACGCGGATGCGGTTCTCCGGGAACCCCAGCGAGTTGGCCAGATCGGCCCGGGCCCGGTGCGGTCCCTGGGTCGAGAGCCATACCGTGAGCTCGTTCCGGGCCGGGTCGGGGTGCGCGAGCACGCCCCGCGCCTCCATCGACATGGCCACCACCCGGGGGCTCTTCATGTGCAGGCGGCAGATGTGGTCGGCCTCGGCGAAGGCCTTGTCGACGTCGCCCCCCTCCCGCTTCATGGAGTAGCAGAAGTTCGTGTCCAGCTCTTCGTGGGCCAGCGGCGAGCCGTCTTCCAGGGCGGCCTCGGCGTCGGTCACCACGGGCAGGGCCTCATAAGTCACCTGGATGGACGCCGCGGCGTCCTGGGCCGCGGCGGCGCTCTCGGCCACCACCGCCGCAATCGGCGCGCCCACCGCGTGGACCGC
>JAPOQB010000187.1 GCA_026710965.1 Deltaproteobacteria bacterium
AGGTTGATCATGTCCTCACTCCGTCCCCAACAGCGGTTCCAGCACGGGCCAGACGTTGTCCAGCAGCACCGGCTGTGCCCTGGCGTTGGGATGGATGCCGTCGCGTTGCATCAACGCCCCATCGGTGGCGACGCCTTCAAGCAGAAACGGCACCAGCGCGGCGCCGGTTTCGACGGCGACCCCGGGGTAGAGGTCACGGAACGCACGGGTGTAGCGCGGCCCCAGATTGGGCGGCATCTGCATTCCGGCCAGCACCGGCTTGGCGCCGGCGGCGAGGACGGCCTCGGTCATAGCCAGCAGGTTGGCGCGGATGGAGGTCACCGGGTAACCGCGTAGACCATCGTTTCCGCCCAGCTCGATGATGACGATATCGGGTTGGTGAACCGCCAGCGTCCGGGGCAGGCGCGCCAGCCCGCCCACGGTGGTGTCACCGCTGATGCTGGCGTTGACCACGCGATGGCGCGGGCCCAGGCGCTGCCGCAGCAACTGCACCCAGCCGGGCTCGCCGTTCGCCGTTTGAAGTCCGTACGCGGCGCTGATACTGTCCCCAATGACCAAAACGGTCTTGCCGGCATCCGCCGCCGGCGCCTCGCCGCCCGCAGCGAGCGCGGCCACGAGCAGCAAGCCCCGCAACCACTCCTTCACGGAAACCGGTCGCCGTCTAATCGAGAAACGCTTCACGTCAGGACGTAGCTTCATGCCAAGATGCATATTGCGAGCCAGCGCCGTGGTCAAGCGCGTCCCCACCGCGGAGGATGAATTGACCATACTCGACGGCATCGATCTCACCATCGACGCCGGCGCGCAACTGGCCGTGGTGGGAGAATCCGGTTCCGGCAAGACCACCCTGTTGAGCATCCTCGCGGGTCTCGATCTGCCCACCAGCGGCGACGTCTGGCTGGACGGCGACGAGATCACCGCCCTGGACGAGGAGCAGCGCGCCCGGGTGCGCGCGCGCAGCGTCGGCTTCGTGTTCCAATCCTTTCAACTCATCGACAGCCTCACTGCCCTGGAGAACGTCATGCTGCCGCTGGAGCTTCGCGGCAACCGGCAGGCCCGGGAGGATGCCCGGGGCTTCCTGGAACGCGTGGGCCTGGCCGCGAGGACCACGCACTACCCACGCCAGTTGTCCGGCGGCGAGCAGCAGCGGGTGGCCATCGCGCGCGCCTTCGCATCCGGCCCGAAGGTGCTGTTCGTGGACGAGCCCACCGGCAACCTCGACACCGCCACCGGCGCCAGGATCGTCGATCTGCTGTTCGGTCTGAACCGGGAAGCCGGGACCACGCTGGTACTGGTGACCCACGATGCCGCGCTCGCCCGCCGGTGCGCCGACGTCGTCACCCTGCACGCCGGCCGCATGCGGGTTCCGGGAGAGCCCGCGCCGTGACCCTGTCGCTGGCCCTGCGTTTCGCGACCCGCGACTGGCGCGCCGGCGAGCTGCGTCTCCTGCTGGCGGCGCTGATCCTGGCGGTCGGTGCGGTGACCGCCATCAGCCTGTTCGTCGACCGCCTGCAGCGGGCGCTGGTGGCCGAGTCGGCGGCGTTGCTGGGGGCCGACCGTGTCATCGATTCCTCGCGGGCGATCCCTCAACGTTTCCGCGAGCTCGCGGCCGCGCGCGGGCTCGCGCTGGCGGACCTGGTCCGTTTTCCCTCCATGGTGTTCGCGGCCGGCTCGGAGCGCAGCCTGTTGGCCAGCGTCAAGGCGGTGACCGACGGCTATCCCCTGCGCGGTACGCTGCGGGTGGCGGATGAGCCGTTCGGCGGCGGCCGGCGTACCGACGGTGTGCCCGCCCGAGGCGAGGTCTGGCTGGAATCGCGCCTGTTCCCGGCGCTCGGCGTCAAGGTGGGGGACGAGGTGTCGGTGGGCTACGCGCGGTTCACCGTGGCCGCCGTACTGGCGTCGGAACCGGACCGGGGCGGCGGCTTCCTGGAGTTCGCGCCGCGCCTCCTGATGCGCACGGAGGACGTGCCGGCCACCCGGGTGATTCAGCCCGGCAGCCGGATCCGCTACCGCCTCCAGGTGGCCGGCCCCGACAACGGGCTGCGCTCCCTCCACGACGCCATCCGTGACGAACTGGCGCCGGGTTACCGCTGGCGCGACATCCGCGGCGCCAACGCCCGCATCCGCAACGCCCTGGAACGCTCCGAGAGCTTCCTCCTGCTGGGCGGCCTGCTGACGGTGCTGTTGGCGGGCGTTGCGGTGGCGCTGAGCGCCCATCGCTACGCCCGCAGACACTACGACCATGTGGCGGTGCTGAAGACCCTGGGGGTGACTCCCGGCGAGATTCAGCGGGGCTATACCCTCGTGCTCCTGATCATCGGCATCGTCGGCGCCGTCGGCGGCCTGGCCTTCGGCGTGCTGGCTCACCTCGGAATCATCGCGGCGCTCCAGGGCTTCCTGCCGGTGTCGTTGCCGCTGCCGGGGCCCTGGCCGGTGTCGATGGGGCTCTTGACCGGATTCATCTGCGTGCTCGCGTTCGGCCTGCCGCCGCTGCTGCGCCTGCGCGGCGTTTCGCCCATGCGTGTCATCCGCCGGGACCTGACGCCGGACGCGGCCTCGGCAATGACCTATGGCTTCGCCACCGCCGGCGGCGTGGGACTGCTGGTCTGGTACAGCGGCAATGCCTCCCTCACGGGCTGGGCGCTGGCGGGGTCCGTGGCCACGGTGGGCGTATTCAGCGGTCTCGCCCTGCTCCTGCTGCGGGGCGGACGCGCCGTGGGCATGCAGGCCGGCAGCGTCTGGCGGCTGGCCCTCGCCGGGCTGCATCGGCGCCATCGCGAGAACATCGCGCAAGTGGTGATTTTCGGCGGCGCCATCATGCTGTTGCTCATCATGCTGCTGGTGCGCACGGCGCTGATCGATGAATGGCGGGCGCGGATTCCGGAACACGCCCCGAACCACTTCGTAATGAACGTGGCGCCGGCCGAGGCGGCTTCCGTGCAAGCCATGCTGACGGACCGCGCCGGCTACGACGGGAGACTGTTCCCGATGATCCGCGGACGGATCACCGCGGTGAACGGGATCGATGCCGGCGCGTGGGAGCGGCAGCGGGGCGAGCGCACGAACGGGCGGCCCGAACGCGAGGGCCGGGGCCGTCCCGGAATCCGGCGCGAACGCAACCTGACGTTCCTGGCGGACGTCCCCGACCACAATGTCGTGGCGGAAGGCAATTGGTGGTCCGACGGAGCCGCGCCGTCGGCCTCGCTGGAGGAGGAATACGCCGCCTCCCTTGGACTGGCGGTGGGCGACTCCCTGACCTTCGACGTCGGCGGGCTGCCGCTCACGGCCACCGTCACCAATACCCGGCGGGTCCAGTGGGACAGCCTGCAGCCGAACTTCTTCATCATCCTGTCGCCGGGAGCGCTCGAAGGCCAGGCGGCCACCTACATGACGAGCTTCTACCTGCCGCCGGAACGGAAACCGTTCCTGAACGACCTGCTCTCGCGTTACCCCACGATCTCGGTGATCGACGTGGACCAGATCATCGCGCACCTGCGGCGCATCATCGCGCGGGTCGCCCAGGCCGTGGAGCTGATGCTGGCGCTGGTGCTGTGCGCGGGGGTGCTGGTGCTGGTGGCCTCCATCCAGTCGAGCCGGGACTCACGGCTGAGGGAACTGGCGCTGCTGCGCGCCCTGGGCGGGACGCGCCGGCTCATCACCGGCGCGCTGGTGATCGAGTTCGCGGCGCTCGGACTGTTCGCGGGCACCGTCGCCGTCGTTGGCGCGGAGATCACGACCTTCATCCTCAACAACCAGGTCTTCAACCTCCCCGCCCGGGTACACCCAAGCCTTTGGGCCGTGGGGCCGTTGTTCGGCATGCTGGTGGTCACGGCCGTCGGCTACCTCGGTACCCGCCGGCTTGTCCATGTGCCGCCGGCCACGGTGCTGCGGGAGATCTGACCACCTCGTCGGCACGCGATCGATCCTGGCACCCGATGGGGCGGGTTGCTAAACTGGCATCGACCGTCCTCAAGGAGTACCACCATGGTTGAACCACGAACGGCTCGAATCTTCCGCGGACTCGCGATCTGCTTCTGGCTGCTGGCGCTCTCGAACTTTTCCAAACCCCTTCAGCTAACCGAGCACAGTGGTTTCGTTCTGTTCGGGACCCGCTTGTCGGGCGGTGACGGCGTGTTGTGGAGCCTCGTGTTCGGCGCCTACCTTGTGGTCTACGGCCTGGGCCTTTGGCACATGAAACGCATCGTCATTGGCATGGCGCACGCCTACGCCCTCTACGTCGTCGTGAACCTTTTCCTGTACTGGAGCAACCACCCGCCGCCGTCGAGCGCGGACGTCATCCTGGCGGTGATGTACTCCGTGGTGGCCGTGAGCGTGTCGGCGGGCTCGGCGGTGCTGTTGAGCCGGCACCGGAAGGAGCTGGGATAGGAAGAATCCTCCGTTTGATTTATTCTCTTTTCGAGGAGGGCCTCCTTGCCGACCATCACCGCATCCGACGGTACCCGGCTCCACTATGAAGAATCGGGCCGTGGCGTCCCCATTGTCTTCGTACACGAATTCGCGGGCGACCATCGGAGCTTCGAGCCCCAGATGCGGTTCTTCTCGCGCTCCCACCGCTGCATCGCCTTCGATGCCCGCGGCTACCTGCCGTCCGACGTCCCCGAGGCGCCCGAAGCGTACGGTCAGGACACGGCCCGGGACGACGTTGTGGCCGTGCTCGACGGTCTCGGCCTGGAGAAGGCCCACATCGTGGGCCATTCCATGGGCGCCTACACCGCCCTCCACGTGGCCATCCACCACCCCGGGCGGTGTCTGTCCGTGGCCGCCATCGGCTGCGGCTGGGGCTCGAATCCGGACGAACGGGAGGAACGCGCGGCCATGTGCGCGGACATCGCCCGCATGTTCCGGGAAGAGCCCATGGCCGAGGCCGCGGCCAAATACGCGCGCTACCCCATGCGCAAGCCGTTCGAAGCCAAGGACCCGCGCGGCTTCGCGG
>JAPOQB010000289.1 GCA_026710965.1 Deltaproteobacteria bacterium
TATCGGTCTTCCAGGAACCGTCCCAGGGCCAGGGGTGAATACCGGATTCACGGCTCGGTGATCGAGATCTTCCTGCACGATTTTCAATACCCGCTGCGCGACTTCCGCGGGTTCCCCGTGCGCATCTCCCTCAAGTCGGGGACGATCCATCGCATTCAACGGCTGGACAGCGGAGAGGTCCTTCCGGCCCTCGAGCTGGAACCCGAGGTGGTGACCGGTTTCTATGATCGGGTCCGTGAACAACGGCGCGTCGTCCGGCTGGACGAGGTGCCGGCGCGGGTGAGGAAGGCGATTCTGGCGGTGGAGGACGAGCGCTTCTACTACCACCGAGGCGTGGATCCGGTGGCGGTGTTGCGTGCGTTCGTGGCCAACCTGCGGCGCGGAGGGGTGGTGCAGGGCGGCAGTACGCTGACCCAGCAGTTGATGAAGAACTTTTTTCTGGAAAGCGACCGTACCCTCGAGCGCAAGGTCAAGGAAGCGATCATGGCCATGATCGTGGAGTGGATGTACACCAAGGACGAGATTCTCGAGAACTACCTCAACGAGATCTATCTTGGCCAGAACGGCGCCCAGGGGATTTTCGGAATCTGGGAAGCGGCGCGCTTCTACTTCGCCAAGGAGCCGGAACAATTGACCGTCGGCGAGACGGCCATGTTGGCGGGTCTTATCCGGGCGCCCAATCGATACTCGCCCTATCGGAACATCAAGGACGCCACGGGGCGGCGTAATGTCATTCTGGCCAAGCTGGTCGGCGACGGCATCATCACGCGGCGGGCTTACGAACGAGCCCTGCAGGAAGTCTTCGAAAAACGCGAGCCCATACGGGTTACCAACGGCGCGCCGTACTTCACCGACTATGTGAAGAAGGAGTTGGCCGCCCACTACAGCAATGATGCGCTCACGGCGGACGGTTTGCGTATCTTCACGAGCCTGGACCTGGAACTGCAACAGGCCGCGGTGGCGGCCCTGTCCAAGGGCCTTGTGAGGCTGGAAAAGAACTACGGACATTTGCGGAAGATCGCCAAGACCGACGATCTCGAGGGCGCCCTGGTGGTGATCAAGCCCCAGACCGGCGAGATCAAGGCCATGGTGGGGGGCCGCGACTACGGCAAGTCCCAGTTCAACCGCGTCGCCCAGGCCAAACGCCAGCCCGGTTCGGTGTTCAAACCGTTCGTCTATCTGGCCGCGTTGACTCACGGCTCGGCCAGCGGCCACGAGGCGTATCAGAGTACGACTTTCGTCGAGGACGCGCCGTTCACCTGGAGTTTCGGCCGGCAGAACTGGGCGCCGGAGAACTACAAGCAGCGGTACTACGGCTGGGTCACCATGAGCGAGGCCATGGAGAAGTCGTTGAACGCCGCGACGGCGCGTATCGCGCAGGACGTGGGGATCGGGCGGGTACGGGAGATGGCCTATCGCATGGGCATCCAGAGCCGCCTTCCGCTGCTGCCGTCGCTGGCGCTGGGCGCTGTCGAGGTCACGCCCCTCGAGATGGCCGGCGCCTTTTCCGCGTTGGCGAACCACGGCATCCGTACCCATCTGTTGTCCATCAAGAACGTGCTGGATCGCAAGGGCACCGTTCTGGAGAAGCGCAACATCCGGGTGAAGCGCGTCATCTCGCCCCAGGTGGCCTTCGACATGAACAACATGCTGCGGGGAGTGGTGGACCGGGGCACCGCCCGCGCCGCGCGCCGGCTGGGGTTCACGCGTCCCGCGGCGGGCAAGACCGGCACCACCAACGACGCCAGGGACGCATGGTTCGCGGGATACACACCCGACCTGTTGGCGTTGGTGTGGGTTGGCTTCGACCGTCAGTCCGAGTTGGGATTGCCGGGTTCCCGGGCAGCCCTGCCCATATGGACGGACTTCATGAAGAAGGCCACCAACAGGGCTCCGGTCACCGACTTCGTGACGCCGCCGGGGGTATCGGCCTTTGAACCCGATCCACGTCGCGGTGGTCCGCCGCGGTGTCCGGATGGTGCTCAGCGTTCCGGCGCCGGGGCGGCCGGGGCCAAGCCGGCCGCATCGGTGGAAATATGCGGGTGAACCACGGCGGCGCCCTCCGCGGCAGCCTCCGGGTCCCTGGCCCGTTCCCGGCCGTGGCCGGTCTCGTGGCCGCCTTTATGGTGACGGCGTGTGGTCCTTCGGCCGAATACGGCCCATCGGTCAACGAGGTGGCGAGGGCGCTGCCCGAGGTGTTGGCGGTGCCTCCAGTGCCGCCGGGGCTCGGTACCGCCCGGGAAGGCAGCCTGCCGGTGCCACGCGGTTCCTCGCCTCGTCGCATCGCCTCCGTGCGCATGACCGAGGAGGCCAGACGGCTGCTCCGGTCCGGACAATACGCACGGGCGCTGACCAAGCTGGAAAAGGGCCTGTCCACCGACGGGAGCAACCCGTACGCCCACTACTACATCGCGTTGGCCCACCACCGACTGGGGAACTTCAGGGCTTCGCTGGATTTCCTGGATGCGGCCGAGCCCATTCTGGGTCACAGTCTTCCGTGGCACGTGCAGAGCCTGGTCCTGCGAGGCGACA
>JAPOQB010000186.1 GCA_026710965.1 Deltaproteobacteria bacterium
TCCTCGTTGAAGGGCAGCAGATTGGCCGGGATGGCGCCGCTAAAGCGGAGAGTGCTGGTCATGGTTCACCTCCTACGCGGTTAACTATAGTTTGCGAGGCCTTTGCCGACAAGGATAGATGTGGACTGCCTAGATAGCGTCCTTCGACTTCGCTTCGCTACGCTCAGGACGAACGGTTGTGGAGTCCATGTCGCGCAACACTCTCACCCACCTTCGTCCTGAGCCCTTCGACAAGGCTCAGGACAGGCTTCGCGAAGCGAAGTCGAAGGACGCGCGAATCCGACAGGTTCTCAGGGAAAAACGGACCGTGCCGGAGCCAGAACCAAATCTTGACGCAAGGCAACCTGTTAACTAAGAACTGCCATATGGCAAACGTCATTCCTTTCCCGGGCAGCGTGCCGGCGGTCTGGCCGGAAATAACCGACGCGGAGACCACGGCCATGCTCCGAGCCTTCTTCAATCTGGCGGAGCACTGGCGGCTCAACGACCGCCAAGGCCGGATTCTGGTGGGAGATCCCGCGGCCCGGACCTACGCGCGCTGGAAAACCGGGCAGGTGGAACCTTCGCGTATCTCCCGAGACACCCGCGAGCGCTTGTCCATGCTGATGGGCATTCACAAGAGCCTGCGCCAACTGTTCCGGGAACCGTCGCGGGGCTACGAATGGCTGCGTAAGCCGAACCAGGTGTTCGGCGGCGCATCGGCGCTGGACCGGCTGCTGGCCGGCTCCATCCCCGATCTCGTAGCCGTGCGCGCCTATCTCGACGCGGAGCGCGGCGGCTGGTGATCCCGCCCGTGAGCCGGGTCCGGTGGCGGCGGGCGTACCGTCTGATCCGGACGGTCTATCCCCCGGTGAACCTGTTCGAGGACATCGCTGATCCGGCGGACTGGGAATTGTTGGCGGAAGCGGAAGCCAAGACCAACCCCAGGGTCAGAGACGACATCGGCGCCATCCACCTGGTGCCGCCAGCGCGTCGGGTCTCGGGTCCCGCCAGTTGGGTGATGGCGCCGTTCTGCCATGTCTCGCGTGACCGGCCGACCCGGTTCGGCGACGGCAGCTACGGTGTCTACTACGCGGGCAACCGCTTTGAGGTGGCCCTGGCGGAGACAGTGTATCACTTCGAGCGCTTCATGGCCGCGACCGAGGAAGAGCCCGCCACCGCGGACTACCGGGAGCTCGTCGGCGGCATGGGCGCGGAACTCCACGACCTCCGCGGTGCGGACGAATTCCGCCCCGCGCTGAATCCCGACGACTACACCGCCGGACAAGCGTTGGCCGCGGATCTGCGCGAAAGACACTCCAGTAACGGCATCGTCTATCCGAGTGTTCGTTGGTCCCGCGGCCAAGCCGTGGCGGCATTTTGGCCGCATGTGGTGGGAATCCCGGTCCGGGCCCGTCTTCTGTGTTACCGGTGGGATGGCCGACGGGTGGATGCCTGGCTCCCGTACGGTGAGGAGAGGTGGCGGCGCTTGTAAATCCGTAAGTCGTTGCGTGGCTATGCGATTCCCCACAAGCAGCTTGCCGGCAGCGCGTACCGGCGTTCCCCGAACTGGAGCTTCTGCTCGCCCAGATAGAAGATGATCGAAGTCACGCTCCGGGCCTTGCCCGGACCTTCTTCGGCGAACCACCGCAGATGTCTGAAATCCCCTCGGCTTACCGACGTGGAGGCCTTGACTTCCATGGCGGCCAGACTGTGGGCGCTTTCCGCCAGGATGTCGATCTCGCGTCCCCGCTGGTCGCGCCAGTGATAGAAGCGAAAACCATGGGTCTGGTATGGCGCGGAGCGCAACAGTTCGGCGAAGACAAAGCTTTCCAGCAGGCCCCCGAATGCCGTGGGATCAGCGTCCGGATCGAAGGAGTGAGGCGCCAGGCTGCGAAGCGCCGCCGCGATCCCCGTATCCGCGAAATGGTACTTCGCGTTCTTGATTTCACGGCGGGTTTCCCCGGAGGTCCACGCGCCGAGCTTGACCACCACGGACAGCCGCATCAGCACATCGAGGTATTGCTCCACCGTAGTGCGTTGTGCGCCGACGATCTCGCAGAGCTCCGCGATGTTGAGTTCCGTGGCCGTGCGGACAGCGAGTTGATCGATCAGGCGCCGGAGTGCGTCGCCTTTCCTGATGCGGGCGATGTCCGCGACATCGCGATCTACCATGGACTCGACGTATTCGCGGTAGACCCGTTGCCGCCTCCGATGATCGAGATCGCGGATCTCGGGAAAGCCCCCCTTGAGGACGCGGTCGATGTATACCGTGCGGATTGCAGGTTCCGGCGCGGGCAACTTCCTCAGATCCGGATCAGCGGAAACGGCCCAGTCGAGGACTCTCGTCGGGCTGCGGGACAGGGTTTCCGCGGCAGTCAACGGCCATAGCGTGAGCGTCAGCATGCGACCGGCGAGGGAGTCCGCCACATGCCGCGTCGAGAAGATGTTGGAGGAGCCGGTGAGGACGAACTGACCCTTTCGGGTGCTTGAATCGACGAGGCGCTTGATGGCCAGGGCCAGCTTCCTCGATCGCTGTGCTTCGTCAATGATCAGGGGGACGGTGAAGGTCTCGTCCGTGAGCCGCTGCAACTGACCCCACGGATCGTCTTCGATGGCCTCGAGAACCGTCTCGTCGTCGAGGGTGATGAACCTCCCTGTCTGGAGAATGTCCCGAACCAGCGTCGTTTTGCCGGCCTGACGGGCGCCTACAACGTTGACCACGCGCGCGTAGGTCAGCGCGTCCTTCAACTCCGCGCTCAGGTGACGCGGCAGGATGGTTCGTTCATCGGCCACGGACAGCGTTCACACCCGGGTAAAATATCGGTGCGACCCTGGTGGAAATTATAGTATTGAGTCGGTGAAACTGTCAATAGATGGTGGGACAAGACGCTAGTGCGTCTCGAAAATCTCCTGGTACCGCGCAATCGCCGCCAGCGACGCCTCACGCTCCTGCGCTGTAGGGTTGCGGGCGTCCCGCGCCTTGGGTAGCCGTCCCAGGCGCAGCATGGCCGCGCGCAGCAGCACGCGCGCCTTGGTGGCGTCCAGGTTGGTGCCTTCGATGGTCAGATCGTTGGGATTGGAGGGCAAGGCGCCCTCCGGATCGCCGCGGCTCACCCGTACCACGGGCATGCCGTTGCAGGCGGCGATGGCGAGGGCGGCCATCTGACTGTGGAGCGCCGAGCCGGTGCCCGCGGCGCCCTCCAGCACGAAGCCGTGAAACCGGGGCGCGTCGGGCTCCGCCGACGCTTGCTGTGCCAGCCCGCGTTCGATGCGCGCCATGATGTCCACTTCCACCTCCGGGTCCGCCGTGTCTTCCTCGGCCATGTAATGGCCGTACTTCACGACGTGCACCGGCGCGATCACGTCGCCGCGGAGTGAGCCGCCGTCATCCTTGATGCGGATGCTCGCGGCCCCGGGGCTGTCACCGTACTCCTGAAAGGTGACCTCGGAGGGCAGGTTTGCCACCGCGAGCGCGGAGGTGCCGGTGGTCCGGTAGGCGGGACGGAACCACACGCGCACCTCTTCGCAGGCGCTGCCGAGGACGCCGCCGTGGCCGCCAGTGGCCCGGTAGCCGCCCGGGCGCGCGTCGCCTTTCTTGAACGTGCGCGCCGCGAAGATCTGCTCGTCGACGATGCCCACCGCGCCCAGCCCCGTGCCAAGTCCCGACGCGATATAGCGCGCCGCGTCGACGATGTTGCGGTCCCCGTCGTTGGCGAGGGCCCCGTGCGGGCGTTGCGACGAGATGCCCACGAAGGGCAGGGCGGTATCCAGGACCAGGCTCAGCCAGTAGAGCGTCTCTTCAACGTGCGGGCTGCCTTCCAGCCAGATGAAGCCGTCATAGCGCCCCGAGTCGATGGTTCGCTGGACGATGTTGACGGCGCGGGCCATGGCGCTGTTGGGCGGGAACTTGCCGAGGGGCCGGGGGCTGTACGGAAAGAAATCGCGCCCGGCCACCTCACCCTGTTTCAGGTGGCCCGACGGCGGCAGCACGCGCACGAAGTCGAACTCCGCGAGCCGGTCCAGCTCGCTGGCCGCACCGTCGTGGCCGCGTCCGCCCAAACCCCGGTCGATGTCCTCGAACAGCCGGGATGCATCGGGGAGGAACGACTGTCTCCCGCCGTAGCCGAGGTCCGGGTCGCGCAGGTCGGCGGCCTCGAAGGGCGTGCCGTCCTCGGAGCCGTCGTCGCGGCGCGCCATGTAGGGCAGCAGATAGGCGCCGTCCTCCGGGCGCAACTCCACTTCGTAGTAGGACTTGCCGTCGTCGTGGTAGACCTCGGCGGCGTCGGATTCCAACGGGTGTGCGCTGAACTTCTCGATCCGTACGCGCACGGGCTCGTGCAGGCGCTGCGGAACCAGGTGGTCGAACCGTCCTTCCAGTTGCGCTTCGCCCGCCGCCCGGCCCTTGTTGCTGGTCACCAGCGCCGGCGTATTGGCAATGGTGGCGCGCGGGCCCGAGAACACCGCTATGCGTGGCTTGGACATTGAATGATTCCCCTACGGCGTTGGCCGTCCCGTTGGTACAGACTCTTGCGGTCCCGAGACCGGAACGTGTCCTGTCATCTAAAGGGCACTAAAACACCACCCGTCCTTCGGCCCACGCCCGGATCAGATGGTGGGCGATGGCGACCGGGTCGGGCAGACGCAGGTTCGGGTTCTCGCCGGCCAGGGAGGAAAGCACTTCGTCCCGTCCGAACCACTGCACGTCGGTCATCTCCTCGTCGTCCTTGGCAATGTCGGTGGACAAGGCCTTGCCGTGGCAGCCGATCATGAGGGAGGAAGGGAAGGGCCAGGGCTGGGATGAGTGATAGCGGACTTCGCCGACCCGGATGCCGGCCTCCTCCTTGATCTCCCGCCGCACGGCTTCCTCGATGCACTCGGCCTGGTCGATGAAGCCGGCGAGAGCGGAGTAGCGTCCGGAGCGGGCGAGGCGTCCGCGGGACTGGCCCAGCAAGGCGCGCTCGCCGTCGGTAATGACCATGATGGCCACCGGGTCGGTGCGGGGGAAGTGTTCGGTGTTGCAAGCCGTGCACTTGCGCACTTGGCCGCCGCGCCCCTGTTCCGTGGGACCGCCGCACAGGCCGCAGAAACGGTGGCGGCGGTGCCAGTCCACCTGAGCCTTGCTCTGGGCCAGGATGCCCACCTCCTGGGGCTGCAACTGCGCGGCCGCGGTCCGGGCTTCGACGAAGCTCCAGGGGTCTTCCAGGTTCAGCGCCTGGAGCGGCTCGGACACGGCGGAGACGTCCACCGCGAAGTGGGCAGCGCCGTCCATGAGCCCGAGAAAGACCGGCGGGCCGTCGAGGCCGAGCCCCTCGATGTCCCCGGGCCTGACCCATCCGAGCTCGGTACGGGAGCCGTTCCGCAACAGGATGTCGAGTTGCCACAGCGGCAGGAAGCGGGAACGGGGATCCTGGGCCGTCTGCCGGAGCCAGCCTTCATCCCGGCGCTGCACGTCGCCCCGGTCCAGCGGGTTGCCGGAAAATACGTGTGTCGTCATGCCCGAATCTCCAGTGTCCCGGACGGTTCCCTCATACAAGTCCCCAGGTCCGCCGCAGCCACCATTCCGCCCCCAGCAAAAGAACCACCAGGGTAAACAGCAGCGGCTCGTTCCACAGCGCCACGCGGCTTCTCGCCACGATGCTCGACGGCGCCGCCTGCTCCATCCGCTGTTGGAACTCCGACCAGTGGGCGTCGGTGAGGGAACCGGCGGTGGCGAACATGCCCTGGCTGCGCGCGGCCACGGCCTGCAGCAACTCCGGCCGCGGCCGCCCGTCGTCGTTCTCCTCCGACGGCAGCGCCACGAGGAAGTTGGCGGCGGCGTTGCCCAGGGGGTTGCCGGCGGAGGTGGCCTGGACCTCGATGCGGTGGGACCCTTCGAGACGTGGCGTGAACTCGGAGCGGTACTCGCCGGCCTGCTCGGTGGCGGCGGCCTCCAGCGGCGAGCGCTCCCCTTCGGGCCCGGTGACTACCACCTGCAAGGTCGGGTCCCTGGCCGGAGCGTGGTCGTCCTGCAACACCCGGATGCGGAACTCGAGCTTTTCCCCGGGCCGCCGCGAGCCTCCCACCGCCAGGATCTGCACCTGCTCGAAGGCGGGCTCCTGGGCCAGCCAGCGCACGCCGTTGCGGATGAGCTTCAAATGGATCTGGGGGTTCTGGTCGCGCCCCACGGCGTCGAAGTTCCAGCGCCAGAGGTCGTCGCTGGCAAAGGCCAGCGACCGCCCCTGGTGGTATCTCCCCACCGACAGCAGGGGCGCCTGACGCCCGCGGACCTCGGCCGACAGCAGCACCTCGCCCTTGGCCTGCGCGACCCCGTTGAGGGTGGTCAGGGGCGGCAGTGCGGCCCAGGCCTCCTCGTTGGCGGTGGGATCGGCGAAGACCCGGGTCAGCGGATGGGCCTTGCCCGCCGGCGTCAGGCTGGCGCGGGCGGCGATGCCGGTCTGGAAGTCCCCGCGCCCGTCGAGCTTCACCGGCAGCACCGGATTCAACGCGGTTTCGTGGTAACCGCCCCGGTCGAAAGCCCGCGCGCCCCCGAGCATGGCGATGCCGCCGCCGTCGCGCACGAAGTCCCGAATGTTCTCGAAGTACACCGGGTTGAAGTAGCTGCGGTGCGAGAAGTCGTCGAGAATCAGCACGTCGAAGTTCTTGAGCTCCTCCACGAAGATCTCGTCGATGGGGAAGGGAATCAGGCTCAGCTCGTTTTCGCGCACGTCCACCACGTCGTTGGGCGTGCGCAGGAAGACGAACGAGACCAGCTCCAGAAACGGGTCCTGCTTCAGCGCGAACCTCAGGAACCGGTAGTTCCA
>JAPOQB010000185.1 GCA_026710965.1 Deltaproteobacteria bacterium
AGGTCCGCGGGATAGCCGATGGAGATGGGAGAGCTGGGGAACACCGCCGCCGGCTTGCCCTTGCCGTACAACAGCGTGTCCACGATCTCCTGCTTGTTGACCGCCAGGTTCAGGGCCTGGCGCACGCGCACGTCCTTCACCGGACCGGCCTTGTCATAGTAGGTGGCGTAGAGGTGGATACGCACGGACGTGGGCTGGGGGTCTTCGGCGATCTTGAAACCGGCCTTGCTCACCTCCTGAACCTCGTCCAGCGAGATCCGCGCCACGTCCACCTGGCCGGTCTTCAGCATGGCCACGCGAGTGGACGCCTCTTTCACCAGCACGGTGCGCAGGCGGTCGAAGTTCGGCGACGCCCGCCAGTGGTCCTTGACGGCCTCGAACTCGATGAAGTTGCCGACCTCGTGCTTGACGAACTTCCAGGGCCCGGTGCCTACGGGCTTCTGGGCGAAGCCGTCCCAGCCGACCTTCTTGATGTAGGCCTTGGGGAGCACGATGCCCTCGATGCCGGGCTGAAAGGACATGTCATACGGAAAGGTAGGCCATGGTTTCGCCGTGACCACCGTCACCGTGTGGCGGTCGACGACCTGCACGTCCTTGATGCCCTTGCGGAACTGGCGCACCCGGGAGGCCTTGGCCTTGGGCCGGCGGAACCCCTCCATGAGGGTGAACTGCACGTCGTCGGCGGTCATCTCGCTGCCGTCATGGAACTTGACCCCGGGCCTCAACTTGAACGTCCAGGACTTTCCGTCCGCCCCGGCCTTCCAGCTCAGTGCCAGCCCCGGCGTGAGCTTGCCGGCGGCGTCGATCTCCGTGAGCCAGTCCCACAGCGGCCCCACCAGCCCCAGCGAAGCGCTGATGGAGGTGCGGGTGGGATCCATGGATTCCTCGCCGAAGCTGCCGGCGGCGTAGCGCAGCGTCTTTCCGGCATCGGCCGCGAACGCCGGCGCGGCCGCCAATGGGAGCGCCAGGATCAGGAACAGAAGGAGCCTTTTCGATGCGTTCAACATGGCAATATCCTCCTTGTTGTCGATTCGGTTGGATAGCCCTTGTTTGCGTCCGAGCTTGACACGCCCGCACATTACTCCGGTTGAAGTTCCCAGTGCAAGAGCCCGTCCAGCCTGTCGTCCCGGGTTGGATCCGGGATCCGGGCGGGCGCTCTGGCGCAACAGCCGGCGGCGCGGGTTTTTGACTCGGACCCGTGGTATTGTCTATTCTGCCGCGTTCACGGCACCGGAGCAGCTCCGACTCGCGCACCGGCACCCATTTGCTGACATGCAATTCGAAAACCTGCTGATCATCTTCGTCGCCCTGGCCGCCGGTGCGTTCTCCAAGGGGGCCACGGGGATGGGCCTGCCGCTCATCGCCGTTCCCATCATGGCGGGGTTCCTGGGCCCCCAACACGCCGTCATCGTCATCACCATCCCCAACATGGTGAGCAACTTCTGGGTCATGTGGTCCTACCGCTCCCGGTTCCACACCGTGCCGGGGCTGGTGTTCGCCACCATGGCGGGCGCCCTGGGCGTCGCCGGAGGCACGTGGTTTCTGGCCACCGCCAACGAGCGCATGCTGACCGTCGTGCTGGCGGTTTGCGTAGGCGCCTACCTGGTGCTGCTGGCCTTCCGCATCGAAATCCGTTTCAGCGGGCGGCTGGGCCGTGTCCTCTCGCCGCTCATCGCCGTCCTGGCCGGCGTCTCCCAGGGCGCGGCCGGCATTTCCAGCGCGGTGGTGGCGGCGTGGGTGCGCGCGTTCCAACTGGAGAAGGAGGCGTACATCTTCGCGGCGTCGACGATGTTCCTGGGCCTCACCACCATGCACTTCCTCTTCGTCCTG
>JAPOQB010000411.1 GCA_026710965.1 Deltaproteobacteria bacterium
CGCTTCAAGTCGATCCTGCGCCCGTAGCTGACCTCGCCCTTGTCGATCCTGAGAGAGAACCCGCATTCAGGGTTGGTGCAGACCCACGCCTTGTACATCACCGATGCACCGTCCTGACCGTAGTCGGAAAGCGGGATCAACGTGCCATTGTCGCATTTCTGACATTTCGGCAACTCCATCTCCACTCCTCCTTTGCAGCGGGAACCGTTGGTGCAGGCCCGGCCAAGGCTTATCCGCGCCTGTCCGTTTTCCGCGCCCACGCCACGGCACGTTATAGAAAATCGGCCTCGAAAGCAAGTTGAGAATGGCCTGTTTCGGGCCCGCCGGACAGTCTCCCGGCGGACCGTTTCCGCCCGCTTAATTTGACAGTTCCGGCGGGCTGGGGATATGATGACTCCGGGCTCCTCATCGGTCCGGGGACAGTCGGGTGAGGCGTCCCCTCACTGCGGATATCGCATCAAATCTCATGTCGGTTGTGGCCATTATACCGGCGCGTTACGGGTCCACACGGTTTCCGGGGAAGCCGCTGGCGAGGATCGGTACGAAGCCGATGATCCAGCACGTCTACGAGAGCACCGCCACCGCGGATCTCGTGCACCGGACGGTTGTGGCCACCGACGATCCGCGGATAGTGGATGCGGTGCATGCCTTCGGCGGGGAGGCGGTGATGACCTCCAGGGACCACCTGAGCGGCACCGACCGGCTGGCCGAGGTTGCCGGCGGCCTGGAGGCCGAGTGGATCGTCAACGTCCAGGGGGATCTTCCGTTCATCCAGGCGGAGACCATCCGCCGGAGCGTGGACTGCCTGGTGCGGGACCCGGCCCTTCCCATGGCCACGGCGCGCACCCCCATCACCTCGGAGCCGGAGTTCCTGAACCGGAACGTGGTCAAGGTGGTGACGGACCGGGAGGGCTTTGCCTGCTATTTCTCGCGCGCGCCCATTCCTTTTCACCGGGAGCCGCCGGCGGAGCCGGTGCGTTGGGGTTACCGTCACCTGGGCATCTACGTGTACCGGCGGGATTTCCTGCTCCGCATCGCGTCGATGCCCTCCGTGGAGCTGGAGCGCATCGAGGGATTGGAGCAGTTGCGCGCCTTGCACTACGGCTACCGCATACGGGTGGTGGAGGTGGCGGAAACGGGTGTGGAGGTGGACACGCCGGACGACCTGGAACGGGCCGAACAGTATTGGAACCAGCACACTGGGGAGCGCCATGGCTAACTCACGGCAGAAGTTCATTTTCGTCACGGGCGGGGTCATGTCGTCCCTCGGCAAGGGACTGGCGGCCGCGTCCATCGGCGCGCTGCTGGAGAGCCGCGGGCTCAAGGTCACGCTGCTGAAGATGGACCCCTATATCAATGTCGACCCGGGCACCATGAGTCCGTATCAGCACGGCGAGGTGTTCGTCACCGACGACGGCGCGGAGACGGACCTGGACCTGGGACACTACGAGCGCTACGTCTCTTCCCCCACCGGGCGGGCCAACAACTTCACCACCGGTCAGGTGTACGACACGGTCATCACCAAGGAGCGCCGCGGCGACTACCTGGGCGGCACCGTCCAGGTGATCCCCCACATCACCGACGAGATCAAGCGCCGGATCGTGGCGGCGGCGGAGGACTACGACATCGCCATCTGCGAGGTCGGCGGCACCGTGGGCGACATCGAGGGACTGCCCTTTCTGGAGGCCATCAGGCAGTTCGGGCGGGACTACGGCAGGGACAACGTCATCTATGTTCACCTGACCTACGTCCCCTACATCGCCCCGGGCGGCGAGCTCAAGACCAAGCCCACCCAGCACAGCGTCAAGGAGTTGACCGGCCTGGGCATCCAGCCCGACTTCCTGCTGTGCCGGACCGACCGTCTGCTGAGCCGGCAGCTCAAGGCCAAGATCGCCAGCTTCTGCAACGTGGACGAGAACTCGGTGATTACCGCCAAGGACGTGGAGTGGATCTACGAGGTGCCCCTGGTCCTGCACCAGGAAGGCCTCGACGACCGGATCGTGGAACGGCTCCAGATGTGGACCGGCGCCCCCAACCTGCGCAAGTGGCAGAAGACGGTGCACATCCTCAAGACCGCCAACGAATCGGTGCGGATCGCGGTGGTGGGAAAGTACATGGAGCTCAAGGAATCGTACAAGAGCCTTCTGGAGGCCTTGGTCCACGGGGGCATCGCCAACGGCGTGCACGTCGAGCTCGACTGCATCGACGCGGAGAAGATGGACAAGCAGGACGTCCAGAAACTCCTGGGCGGCGTCCAGGGCATTCTGATCCCCGGGGGGTTCGGCGACCGCGGCACCGAGGGAAAGGTCCGCGCGGTGCGCTACGCGCGCGAGAACAAGGTGCCCTTCTTCGGCATCTGCCTGGGGATGCAGATCGCGGTGGCTGAATTCGCCCGCAACGTCTGCTCGCTCAAGGGCGCCAACTCGGTGGAGTTCGACCCCGCCACCAAACACCCGGTGATCCATTTGATGGACGAACAGAAGGACGTGGACCAGATGGGCGGGACCATGCGGCTGGGGGCCTATCCGTGCGTGCTGGCCTCGGACTCTCTGTCGGCCAGGATGTACCGCAAGAAACGGATCTCGGAGCGCCACCGCCACCGGTACGAGTTCAACAACGGCTACCGGGACAGGATGACGGAAATGGGCCTCAGGATCAGCGGCCTGTCTCCGGACGGCAAGCTGGTGGAGATCGTCGAGTTGGCCGACCACCCCTGGTTCGTCGGTTGCCAGTTCCATCCGGAGTTCAGATCCCGGCCGACGGATTGCCACCCCCTGTTCAGGGGCTTCATCCGGGCCGCGGGGCAGCGGCAGTTGTCCGTCAACGAGGTGCCGCGGATGCGCATCGTGGCGGACGCGGCGAGATCATGACCGCGGAGGTCGGCATCGGCGGCATCCGTGTCGGGGCGGGACGGCCGTTCGCCCTGATCGCGGGATCCTGCGTGATCGAGGACCGGGACTCGGCGCTGCGCCACGCGTCGTATCTCAAGGAGCTCACCCGGCGCCTGGACATACCGTTCATCTACAAGTCATCCTATGACAAGGCCAATCGCACGTCGCTTGAGTCGTTTCGCGGACCCGGGCTCGACCGGGGTTTGCGCATTCTGGAGGACGTGAAACGGGAGATCGGTGTTCCCGTGCTCACCGACGTGCACGAACCCGACCAGATCGACCCGGTCTGTGATGTCGTCGACGTGGTCCAGATACCGGCCTTTCTCTGCCGGCAGACGGATTTCGTGTTGGCGGTCGCCCGGGCGGCCAAGGTGGTGAACGTCAAGAAGGGGCAGTTCCTGGCGCCCTGGGACATCCAGAACGTGGTCGCCAAGATTGTCGCCGCGGGAAACCGCAACGTGCTGCTGACCGAGCGCGGGGCCTCCTTCGGTTACAACAATCTGGTGTCGGACATGCGCTCGCTGGTGATCATGCGGGAGACGGGTTTCCCGGTGGTTTTCGATGCCACCCACAGCCTCCAGCTCCCCGGCGGCCTGGGCGGGGCATCGGGAGGCGACCGGCAGTTCATCGCGCCGCTGGCGCGTGCGGGAGTGGCGGTGGGGGTGGACGGGCTGGTCATGGAGGTCCACGAGGATCCGGACCGCGCGTTGAGCGACGGCCCCACCTCCTTCCCGCTCGACGCGCTCGACGAGCTGCTGCGGGCGGCCAAGGATATCGATGACCGGATCAAAGAGCACGGGGGCGGATGACATGGGCGGGGCGGACACTATACGCAAGGCTCGCGAGGTGCTGGATGTCGAGATCGGCGGCCTCACCGCGGCCCGGGACCGCATCGGCGACGCGTTCGTCCGCGCCGTGGACATCCTGCATGACTGTACCGGCAAGGTGATCGTGACCGGCGTGGGAAAGTCGGGCCTGGTGTGCCACAAGATCGCCGCCACCCTGGCCAGCACCGGCACACCTTCGTTTTTTCTCCACGCGGCCGAGGCGAGCCACGGCGACCTGGGCATGATCATGCGGGACGACGTGGTGCTGGCGGTGTCCAACAGCGGCGAGTCGGAAGAAGTGCTGAAGATGCTGCCGCTGATCAAGCGCTGGGGCCTCAAACTGATCGCCATGACCGGCAACCCGCGATCGGCGCTGGCGCTCTCGGCGGATGTGGTCCTCGATGCCGGGGTGCCCGAGGAAGCATGCCCGCTGGGCTTGTCGCCCACCGCGAGCACCACCGCCGCCCTGGCCATGGGGGACGCCATCGCCGTGGTCCTGCTGGAACGCCGGGGATTCAAGACCGAGGACTTTCTGCTCCGGCATCCCGGGGGTGCCCTGGGTCGAAGGCTGCTCCTCCGCACCGGGGACCTGATGCACCGCGGCGAGGAGATTCCGCTGGTGTCCGGGGACACGCCGCTCAGGGACGTCCTGCTGGAGATCACGTCGAAGCGGCTGGGCGTGACCGGCGTGGTCGATGCGGGGTCGGCGCTCGTCGGCATCATTACCGATGGAGACCTGCGGCGTTGCCTGGCCAGCAGTGACGGGAAGACGGACATGCTGGACTGCAAGGCAGCGGAGCTCATGACCCGGGACCCCAAGACCATCGGCGGCGATGCGCTGGCGGCGGAAGCCGTGGCGCTGATGGAAAAGTTCTCGATCACCTCTCTCTTCATCAAGGCCGACGGCTCGGAGCGGCCTCAGGGAATCATCCACCTCCATGACCTGCTCAAGGCCGGAATCGTCTGAGCCGCGGGACGAAGAAGCGCTGCGCCGGAAGGTGCGGGCCGTCAAGCTGCTGCTGCTGGACGTCGATGGCGTGCTCACGGACGGCGGCATCGTCATCGACGAACGGGGCGAAGAGGTCACGCGGTTCGACGTCCAGGACGGCCACGGCATCAAGCTGCTCCAGCAGGCGGGGATCCGCGTGGGACTGCTCACCGGCCGGGCGTCCCGGGCGGTGGCGGTGCGCGCGGAGCGCCTGTCCATCGGGCTCGTCTACCAGAACGTCTCGGACAAGCTGCAGGGCTACGACAGGGTCAAGGCGGACACCGGCCTCACCGACGACGAAATCGCCTACGTCGGCGACGACATGCAGGATTTGCCGGTGCTGCTGAGGGTTGCCTTCGCCGTGGCGGTGAAGAACGCGTGGGACGGCTTGAAGGCCCGCGCCGACTACGTCACCCTCCGCGGGGGCGGCCGCGGCGCGGTGCGCGAGGTTGCGGAATTGCTGCTGCGGCTCACCGGCAAGTGGGACGCGTTGTTGAAGGAGTACGACCGGTGACATGGAATCGGGCCGGGTCGGGTTGGGGCGCGTAGCGGGTAGGGGGAGGGCGTTGGTGTACGCAATTTTCATGCCTGTATCTTTACACTCCATGGTGGAATTGTTATCCCCAAACTAGTGGCCTGTCCCCCGGGACAGGCCCAGGTCCAGTGGATGCGGTCCAAACGGTTATTGCTCTTGCTCGTATTGGTTGCCGGGGTGGTTTTCGTGGGTATCGAGGTTGCGCGGCACATGCGGGAGCGAGCGATTCGGGACCCTGGAGATCTGTTGAAGTTCACCCCCGGGGTACCGTTGCAGGTCAGGAATTTCCACCGGAGCATGATCGAGGACGGGCGGAAGACGTGGGAGATCAAGGGCGCCGAGGCCACCTATTTCGAGGACGAGGAACGGGCGGCGATCACCCGTCCGCGGTTGGTCTTCTATCGGGAGAACGGCGGCACGCTGGAGGCCAGGAGCCGGGAAGGGAACGTTTTTCTGCCGAACGGGCACTTCCAACGGGCGGTTCTTGACGGCGCGGTGGACATAACCTACCGGGACGCCAGATTTCGCACCGACAAGCTCATCTACCTTCACGCCGACGACCGTATCGTGTGTCCGGGCCGCGTCCGGGCCACGGTGGACGGCTTCGAGTTCGAAGGCGAGAACATGATCTACTCGCTCAGGAACGAGACGATCGAGGTCCATGGCGCCGTGAAAACCATCATCCAACCGGGGTTCCCGGGCGAATCGAGGGTAACCAATGGCCGGTAACGCAAGAATCGGAAGCAAGGTGCTGTTCTTTCTGGCGGCGGCCGTGATCCTGCATGCCATGGGCTCCCCGGCATGGGCGGCGGAGGGCAGCGGGAAGCCTGCCGGCGACGGCCTCTTTGGGGACAAGGACACCCCTTTGGTGATTACCGCGGATTCCATGGAACTCCAGCGCAAGACCAACACCATCATCTACAAGGGGAACGTCCTGGTGGTTCGGGACGACGTGAAGATCGCCAGCGACGCCCTGCTCGCCCGTTATGACGCCAAGGGCGGAGGGTTGAGGAGCGTCGTCGCCGAAGGAACGGTGCGGGTGCGCCACGCGGGACGCGAGATGACCGGCGACAAGGCCGTCTTCGACGGCGCGGAAGAGACCATCGTCGTGTCCGGCAACACCACCGTCCGGGACGGGAGCAACAGCATCTCGGGGGATCGCATCACCGTTTTCATGAAAGAGGACCGCATCCTGGTGGAGAACAGTGGCGGACGCGTCCGGGCGGTGGTCGTCCCCGGGCAGTTGGATCGTTGAGGAACCGGCGCGGAGCCGGCGCGATGAGCGTTCTCAACGCAGACGGGATCGTCAAGGCGTATCGGGGCCGGCGGGTGGTCGACCAGGTCACGCTTGAGGTCAGGAGTGGAGAGGTCGTGGGTCTCCTGGGGCCCAATGGAGCGGGGAAGACGACCCTGTTCCACATCGTCATCGGGCTGGTCCGGGCAGACGGAGGAACGGTGTCCCTCGACGGCACGGACCTTACGGCCGCTCCGATCTACCGGCGCGCGCGGGCGGGGATCAGCTATCTGCCCCAGGAGTCTTCGGTATTCCGGGGTTTGACGGTCAAGCAGAATCTGCTGGCCATTCTCGAAACCCTGGGACTCGGCAAGGATGAAGAGGAGGAGCGGAGCCAGCGGCTCCTCGGCATGTTCGGGCTGGCGCGTCTGGCGGACCAGAAGGCCTATACCCTGTCGGGGGGCGAAAGGCGGCGCGTCGAGATTGCCCGGGCGCTGATTCTTTCGCCTTTCTTCGTGCTGTTGGACGAGCCCTTCACCGGCGTCGATCCCATTGCGCTGGCCGATATAAAGTCCGTGATCCAGCAACTGACCAAGGCCGGCATCGGGGTCCTGATAACGGATCACAACGTCCGGGAGACCCTGGAGATCTGCACCCGGGCCTATATCCTGAGCGAGGGGGTGGTGCTGGCCGAAGGGACCCCGGGCGACATCGCCTCCAGTGACAGGGCACGCACGGTCTATCTGGGCGAGGGATTCAGGCTTTAGTCCGATGGCACTCGAAATCAAACTCTCCCAGAAGATCATGCCGCAACTGGTGATGACGCCCCAGTTGCAGCAGGCCATCAAGCTTCTTCAACTGTCTCACCTCGACCTGCAACAGCGGATTTCCGAGGAATTGCAGGAGAACCCGGCCCTGGAAGAAGCGCACGACGACGAGGAAACCGGCGCCGAGACCGTGCGCGAACCCGACGCGACGCACGAGATGATGGTCACCGACCGGATCGCCGACTGGCAGGACTACCTCGACAATCACTCGAACTCGCGTCACGATATGGTGAGCACCGAGGTGGTCCGGGAGGAGGCCGATTTCCCGTCCCTGGAGAACACGGTGACTCGCCCCGAAACTCTTCAGGAGCACCTCTTGTGGCAGCTCCGCATGGCGGGACTCGATCAGGCGGGGGAGAGCATCGGCATGTGCATCATCGGCAACCTCGACGAAAGGGGCTATCTGGAGCCGTCGGTCGAGGAGATCGCCGAGCTGGCCCATGCCGCGCCCCATGTGGTTGAAGAGGTGTTGGCGCACATCCAGTTGTTCGATCCCGTGGGCATCGCCGCGCGGGACCTGCGCGAGTGTCTGCTGGTACAGCTTCACAGTGCCGGGATGGGGGCGAGCGTCGCCGCGGGCATGGTGGCGGACCACCTTCACGATCTGGAGTACAAACAGTATGACCGGATCGCGGCGGGCTTGAACGTCGGCCTCGAAGAGGTGATCGAGGCCGCTCATTTCATCGGTTGCCTGGAGCCCAAGCCGGCGCGGGGCTTCGACGGCGACGAGGTCCGTGCCGTCATTCCCGATGTGGTGGTCGAGAAGGTGGCGGGAGAGTATGCCATCTTGCTGAACGACGACGGCGTCCCGCCTCTACGGGTCAGTCCGCTGGTGCGGCGTCTGGCCGGCGAGCGGGGAGAGGAAGTGCGCAAGGCCCGGGAGTACCTGGACACGAAGGTCCGTGCCGCCACCTGGCTGATCAAGAGCATCCACTGGCGCCAACAGACCCTGTACCGCGTCAGCGAGAGCATTTTCCGGTTTCAGCGTGAGTTCCTCGATCATGGCACCGCCGGCCTCAAGCCGCTGGTGTTGCGAGAGGTGGCGTCGGAGATCGGCATGCACCCGTCCACGGTCAGCCGTGCCACGTCCAACAAGTACGCTCATACACCACAGGGTGTCTTCGAGTTGAAGTTCTTCTTCCAGAGCGGGCTCGCCCGCAACGACAGCTCCACGGTGGTGTCGTCGGAGTCGGTCCGGGACAAGATCAAGACGTTGGTGGAGTCCGAGGATCCCGGGAAGCCCCTGAGCGACCAGGAGATCGCCGGCGCGTTGCAGCGTATCGGCATCGATATCGCGCGCCGGACGGTGGCCAAGTACCGCGAGCAATTGGGTATCCTGCCGTCATCCAGGAGACGGGAACCGTTCGTCAATTATCGGGTGGCGCCGGACTGATGCGGCGTGTGTCGAAAAGGGGGTAGCGGGTGCGAATCACCGACGCTCTGGATCCTGAGGCGGTCATTCCGAGTCTCGAGGCGCGGGAGAAGTTTGCCGTGCTCGAAGAGATCGTGACGCGGGTGTCGAATCACTACGGATTCGAGGACTCGCAACGACTGCTCGAGGTGGTTCACGCCCGGGAACGGATATGCAGCACCGCCATCGGGGAGGGGGTCGCTATCCCCCACGGCAAGCTGCCCGGTTTGAAGCGCGTGTTCATCGCTTTTGCCCGCAGCCGTGAAGGGGTCGATTTCGACGCCCAGGACGGTACCCCCACCCATCTCTTCTTTCTGCTGGTTGCGCCCGAAGGGTCCACCTCCGAACACCTGAGCGCCTTGGCCCGGGTGTCCCGGCTGGTGAAGGACGCCTCTCTCAGGGAGCACCTGATGCGCGTGCAGACTCCCGAGGAGGTGGTCAGTCTCATCGAGGAGAAGGAAAGGACCCTCTGACCGCCCTTTTCGGTCCCGCCGGCCATGATCGATCCGCCCGAAGCCCATGCCCGACCTTCTTGACATCGTCGTCATCACCGGCATGTCGGGTTCGGGCAAGAACGCCGCCATGCGGGCCCTCGAGGACAACAGTTTCTTTTGTATCGATAACCTCCCGGTGCTGCTGATCCCCAGGTTCATCGATCTGTGCCAGGGCTACCGCGAAGGCATCGAACGGGTGGCCTTCGGCATCGACCTCCGCGGCGCCCAGTTCATCGAAGGCTGGCGCGAGGTGCTGGCGGAGACCCGCCGGGCGGGCCACCGCGTCGAGGTGGTCTTCCTCGACGCCAGCGACGAGCTGCTGCTGCGCCGGTTCAACGAGACCCGCCGGCCGCACCCGCTCCAGGGAAGCGGCCCGGTCCAGGAGGGGATCGCGCGGGAGCGGGGGGCCTTGACCGGAATGCGGGATTCCGCAGACCGTGTCATCGATACCACCGGTCTGAACGTCCACGACCTGAAGAAGGTCATGGAGGATTCGTGCGTCCGCGCGCTGGGCAAGCGACAGATGTCGATCTTCCTCATGTCCTTCGGCTACAAGTACGGAATTCCCGCCGAAGCCGACATGGTCCTTGACGTGCGGTTCCTTCCCAACCCATTTTTTGTTAGTGGGTTGGAGGCCAAGAGCGGATTGGCGCCGGAAGTGCGGGATTTCGTGCTGAGTCGAACCGAGACGCACGCATTCGTGGAGCGCATGAATGCGTTGCTCGACTTCACCCTGCCGAACTACGAACGCGAGGGCAAGAGCAATTTGACCCTGGCCTTCGGTTGCACCGGCGGCAAGCACAGGTCGGTGGTGCTCGCCGCCGAGTTCGCGCGGCTCCTCGAGGGGACGCCGTGGCGGATTCAGCTAAGACACCGGGACATTGACAGATGATCGATGCACCGCGTTAGAAAGAGACTCGAGATAAAGAACCGCCTCGGGATGCACGCCCGCGCCTCCGCGCTGCTGGTCCAGACGGTGAACCAGTTCGCCGCGGAGGTGAAGATCTCCAAGGACGATAACGTCGTGAATGCGCGTAGCATCATGGGCGTCCTGACGCTCGGAGCGGCCAAGGGCGCCAAGATCCGCGTGGAAACCAAAGGAGAGGACGCCCAGGAAGCGATGCTTGCCATCGAGGAACTCATCGAGGACAAGTTCCGCGAGAGCGATTAGGATTCTCCGGAACCGCAACAGTACCCCAACGGAAGGGTCGAACAGGAATCATCCATGACGAACAAAGACTTTGTTTTCACCTCGGAGTCGGTCTCGGAGGGCCATCCCGACAAGATGTGCGACCAGATCTCGGACGCGGTGCTCGACGCCCATCTGGCGCTGGACCCGGACAGCCGGGTGGCGTGCGAGACCCTGGTCAAGAACGATCTGATCGTGATCGCGGGCGAGATCACCAGCAAGGGCAAGGTGGACTACGAGAGCGTGGCGCGCCAGGTAGCCCTCGACATCGGCTACGACCACCCCGACAAGGGTTTCGACGGCAACAGCTGCGAGATCCTCGTGAGGCTGGTGAGCCAGTCGCCGAACATCTCCCAGGGGGTCACCGAAGGCGAAGGCCTCCACAAGGAACAGGGCGCGGGCGACCAGGGGATGATGTTCGGTTACGCGTGTGATGAGACCGACGAGCTCATGCCGCTGCCCATCAAGCTCGCCCACGATCTCGTGTCCGATCTGGCCGACATCAGGAAATCCGGGAAGGTCCCGCTGGCCAAGTTGTTGCGCCCGGATTCGAAGTCCCAGGTCAGCGTCCAGTACCGGGACGGCAGGCCGCAGCGGGTCAGCAACGTGGTGGTTTCGACCCAGCACAGCCCGGAAATATCCCACGATGACCTCAAGAGAGACATCATCAACAGTGTCATCAGGGAGGTGGTGCCGGCCCAGTACCTCGACGGCGATACGGAGTTTCTCGTCAACCCCACCGGCAGCTTCGAGATCGGTGGCCCCCAGGCCGATGCCGGCCTCACCGGCCGCAAGATCATCGTGGACACCTACGGCGGCATGGGACGTCACGGCGGCGGCGCATTCTCGGGCAAGGACCCCTCCAAGGTGGACCGGAGCGGGGCGTACGTGGCCCGCTACGTGGCCAAGAACATCGTGGCCGCGGGACTGGCCCGGCGTTGCGAGATACAGCTCGCGTACGTCATCGGCGTCGCCGAGCCGGTCTCCATCGCCATCGATACCTTCGGCACCAGCAAGCTGTCGGATGCGGAGATCGTGAAGCTGGTGCGAAAAAACTTCGATCTCAGGCCCAAGGGAATCATCGATGCCCTGAACCTGCGGACGCCCATCTACCAGAAATCCGCTGCCTACGGTCATTTCGGCCGCAAGCCGGAGAGCGGTCTCTTCACCTGGGAGAGCACCGATAGGGCTGAGAGCCTGAGCAGCGGACTCAAGGGCTAGGACGAACCACACTGCAACCCTTCCGGTGGTGGCGGCTGCACGGCGGTAGTGTAAGCGGGCCGGCGGAGATGGAGAGGACTATGGCGAAATCGAAATTCGACATTGCCGACGCACGCTTGGCGGCGGACGGCTGGAAGCGAGTGCTCTGGGCGGATCAGGAGATGCCGGTGCTGCGCGACGTGCGCGCCCGTTTCGCGAAGGAAAAGCCGTTCAAGGGCCTGCGGTTCTCCGCCTGCCTGCACGTGACCGCGGAGACCGCCAACCTCGTGCGTACCCTGAAAGCGGGCGGCGCCGATGTGGTGCTGTGCGCGTCCAACCCGCTGTCGACGCAGGACGACGTGGCGGCGGCGCTGGTAAAGAAGGAAGGCATGTCCGTGTTCGCGGTGCGCGGCGAGGACCACAAGACCTACTACCGGCATCTGCGGTCGGCGCTGGATCACCGGCCGTCCATCACCATGGACGACGGCGCGGATCTCGTGTCCATGCTGCACCAGGAC
>JAPOQB010000313.1 GCA_026710965.1 Deltaproteobacteria bacterium
CCCGCCCGGCGGAACTCCTCCACCTGTTCCGGCCGCTGGCCGGCCATGAACAGCCCGCCCACGGCTTGCGGCACCACGTCCGACGATCCGAACATCCAGGCGTCGCGGCCCTCGTCGAAATAGGCCTTGGGCGCCCGGTCCTGCAGGGAAGACGGCAATCCCTTCTCCCAGAGGTCCGGGACCTCGATGACATGCGAGTCTGCCGAGATGATGGCTTGTTCCATGACGGTTCCTCCTTCCGGCTCATTGTGAGCCCCGTAACGCTCCTTCGTTTCGTCCCTGCTATTGGCCCGTGTCGGACCGCGTCGTCCCGGAGAACCGGCGCCGCTCGAGCTCGCGCTCGAAGCTGACGAGCCGACGGATCAGGGCATTGTACCGTGAGTGTGCGTCGTCCGGATGGCGTTGTCCGACGGCGCGATAAAGCGCAAGCTCCGGATGTCGCGGCAAGCGACCGGCATCCGGCACCGGGATCCCCAGCGTCCGCAGCCGCGGCGCCCCGACCGCGACGAGCAGCGCCTCGACGCTGATCTCCCCCCGGGCGAGCGCCTCGACACCAGCCGCCACCAACTCTTCCCCAGGAATGCCGTCATCCGGCGCTGCCATGGACCATGCCTCCGGTAAACCCTTCGACCTTCGCCCGGAACGCGTCCGGATCAATGGCCGGATAGCGGACGATGTCCGGCACGATTGCGTCGAACCGGCGGGCAAGCTCCACCATGTCGATCAACCCGCGCACGGTCATCTGCCGCGCATCTTCCAGATCCATCGTGTGTCCGCGTTCGATCTTCGCCAGTGCCTGTGCATAGAAATCGTAGTGGAAGAAGTCCACCTGTCCATGGCGTGCGATAAACCGGCTGCGCTCCTTCCAGCCCGGCAGCGGCGGGATGAAGTCGTCCGGGGCTGCCAGCTCGACGTTCATGTCCAGTTCGCCCTTCAGCTTTGCGATGGCGTCGAAGACGCCCTCCGGCTCCGGGTCAAGCTTCAGGTCCGCATCGACGGTGGTCGGCCGCCATCCGATGGTCACGGCAGACGCGCCCCCGACCAGGTAGACCCGGCCCGGCCCCTTGGCCAAGCGGCCAATGCCCTGCATCAGCTGCTCGATCTTCGTTGCGTCGCTCGCCGCCCGCATCAGAAGCTCGCTGCCGGCCCGTCATGCCCACCGGACTCGCATTCGGAGGACCTCGGAGGCCGAAAACCGACCATACCCTTACCCTATCACGTCGTGCAAGCTCGGCACGCGGTGCGGAAAGCCGCGCCCGGGGGCCTTTCCGAACAAACCTCACCGCTCCGCCGCGGCCTCTCTTCCGGCGATGAGGCCTTGCACGGTGCAGCGTCCCATGCCGTGCTGGTTGAAGCCGCCGGCGGACTCGCCGCCGCAGTAGAGGCCGGGGATGACCTGGCCGTTCATGTCCAGCACCTGGCACTTTTCGTTGATGCGCAGGCCGGCCCGGCTGTCGTGGATCAGAGGGGTGCCCCAGGCGGCGTGGAAGGGCGGCTTCTCGATCTTGTACTTGGGGGAGGGCTTGCTGAAGTCCTCGTCC
>JAPOQB010000193.1 GCA_026710965.1 Deltaproteobacteria bacterium
CATGATGCCGCCGACCTCGGTTCCGTCCGCCTTCACGAGATTGTATTCGAAGGTCTCGTCGCTGCCATCGCATTCGTGAGTAACGGCCTCCGTAGTCCACCCCAGGAGCTCGCCGTAGAACGTCTTTGCCCCCTCGACATCGGTGGTCAGCAACTCACACCAACTGAAAGTCCCATGCTTCGAAGCACTCATGCTTGATCCCTTTCCCTCATGACCTGATTGGCAGCGGTTGCGCCACTGTGACTGATATGCCAGCGTGGATGCACGTTGGCAACTCTCGGCGCCGTCGCAAACCGGATCGCGGATGGACCCTCGATCCGGTTTCTCATGGCCCCGGCGTTTCGACGAGCCTGTCAAAACACACGTATTCTGGAGGTGCTTCCATGCTGAAACTCTACCATTGGTGGAGTTCTACCTGCTCGCGTCGGGTACGCATCGCGCTGGCGGCCAAGGGGCTCTCGTGGGAGAGCATCTATGTCAATCTGGCCAAGTTCGAGAACCTCGAACCCTGGTACGTCGAGTTCAACCCCAACGGCGTCGTGCCCACCCTGGTGCATGACGACCACATCGTCATCGAGTCCAACTTCATTCTGGAGTACCTCGACGACGTGTGGCCGGAGGTGCCCATGAGGCCCGACGACCCCTACGAGCGGGCGCAGATGCGCATCTGGATGGACCGGTTCGAACACGAGCTGCACCGGAACGTCAACATCATCTCGTTCATCAAGCAGGGCCGCATGAAGCGCTACGAGCACCTGTCGGAAGAGGAGCGCGAGGCCGCCGTCATGCAGCAGCCCACCGAGCCGAAACGCGCTCTCTTGCGGGAGCGCCTCAGGAACGGCATCTCCGAGGAACAGATGGCGTACGCGGAGGCGCGGCTGGCCGAGATCCTGGACGACATGGAGAAGGCGCTGGCGGACCGGCCGTGGCTGTGCGGCGAGCGCATGTCGCTGGCGGACTGCTCCGTCGCCCCCTTCATCGAGCGGTTCGAGTCCAACAAGCTGGAGCGGCTGGTGGACTGGAACGCGCGGCCCGCGGCGGGAGCCTGGTGGGCGCGGATGCAGGCCACCGAGGCCTATCGCACCGCCCACTCGTTCAAGGCGCCTGAGTAGGGGCGGCCGGACAACCTCACGGAAATCAGAGATGGCTTCCGGCCGGTCGTTGCGGTCGACGCTGTAGCGACACGCAACGCGAATCGGAATGAAAGGAGCAAGAGATGCGTACTACCTTGTTTGTCTTCTATCTTGCCGTCGCCCCGTGGCTGGTCGCCGTACCGGCGCTGGCGCAGGATGCGGGGACGTTCAGCGCTGGTTTCGTGCTCCTGAGCGACTACGCGCACCTTGAAAGCCACGGCGGAACACGGGCCAGCGCGGGGCCGGTGGAGGGCGGCGGCATCATCCTCGAGAGTTCCGCCGTCCCCTGGGATGCCGGCGCGATCGGTCGCGTTTCGTGCGTAGCGTTCGTGAGAACCGATGCCGACGGCGCGAAACTCACCGGCTACTGCAACATGACGGATGCCGGAGGCGACACGTGGTTTGGCCAGACTCGGCGCAGCGAATTCGACCCGGCCGGTGGCGGCGATGGCGTCCTGGAGATCTTGGGCGGAAACGGCAAATACGCGGGCATCAAGGGAAGTTGCCCCTATACCGTGGGAGCCCTGCCGGATCGCTGGTTGACGGTCAGGGTAGCCTGCGATTGGAAACGTGAATGACCCAAACCCGCCCGTGCGCCAGGCGGGGACCAAAACCGGTTCCCTACTCGTAGCGCAATGCTTCGATGGGATTGAGCCCCGCGGCGCGGTTGGCGGGCTGAAAGCCGAAGAACACGCCGATGGCGGCGGCGAAGGCGAAGGCCAGCAGGATCGCGCCGGGGGAGATGACGATCTGCCAGCCGCCCATGTAGGAAAGCCCCAAAGAGGCGGCGGCGCCCGCGAGGATACCCACGGCGCCGCCCAGGAGGCTCAGGACCATGGCCTCGGTGAGGAACTGGCGGCGGATGTCCCGCCGCCTCGCCCCGATGGCCAGCCGCACGCCGATCTCCCGGGTGCGCTCGGTCACCGATACCAGCATGATGTTCATGATGCCGATGCCGCCTACGATGAGCGCCACCCCGGCGATGCCGGCGAGGAGGTAGCCCAGGGTGCTGGCGGCCTCGTTGGCCGCCTCCAGGATGTCCGTGCGGTTGCGGACCCGGAAGTCGTCCAGCTTGGTGCCGGTGATCTTGTGGCGCACCCTCAACAGAGCGGCGATGCCGTCCTGCACGTCGGACGTGGCCTGCTGGCTCTCGGCGCTGACCTCGATGCCGCGCACGTAACGAATCCCCAGCAGCTTCCGCTGCGCCGTTTGCAGCGGGACGATGACGATGTCGTCGAGGTCGCCGGCCCACGAGGACGTCCCCCGTTCCTTGAGCACGCCCACCACCTCGAACGGGATGTGCTTGACCCGGATGGTCTGGCCTATCGGATAGTCGTCGCCGAAGAGCTCCTTGGCCACGGTCTTCCCGATCATGGCCACCTTCCGGTTCAGGAGCATGTCGTCATCGGTGAAGCTGGACCCCGAGTCGACGCCCCAGTTCATGATTTGGAGGTAATCCGGGGTGGTGCCGGTGAAGGGCGGATGCCAGTTCTTGTTGCCGTAGACCACCTGGGCGGAACCCCGGACATGGGGCGCGACCCGGACCACTCCCGGCACCTCCGCGAGGATGGCCCTGGCGTCCGCCTCGGTGAGCGTCGTGATCCGTGCGCCCCGCACACGGCGGCCGCCGCGGGTCACCGTTCCGGCATAGACCGACACGCGGTTGCTGCCGAGACGCTCCATCTGCTTGGCGACCCTGGCCTTGGCCCCCTCGCCGATGGCCACCATGGCGATCACCGCGCCGACGCCGATGATGACCCCCAGCATGGTCAACGCCGACCGGAGCTTGTTCACCCGTATGGCCCGTAGCGCGATGCGGACATTGGCCCGGACACCGGCGCCCAGGCCCCGGCGGCGAGGTCCTCCGCCGCCATTTTCGTCGCCTCCCCCGTGGCCGTTGCCGTTGGAGACGCCGTTGCCGGAGCCGTCGTCGACGCCGCCGGCTGGAGCCCCCTCGCCCGAGGCGCCGGCGCCGTCCTCCGAAGATGATACGGAAACGGCCGGCCCGGCGCCGCCCCCGGCCTCCTCCCGTTCCACGAGGCCGTCCTTGAAGTGAACGATGCGCTGCCCGTGGGAGGCCACCTCGGGATCGTGGGTCACAAACACGATCGTGATGCCCTTCTCCCGGTTGAGCGTCTTGAAAAGCTCGATGATCTCCGCGCCGGTGCGGGTATCGAGGTTGCCGGTGGGCTCGTCGGCCAGGATGAGGCGGGGATCGTTGAGAAGCGCCCGGGCGATGGCCACTCGCTGTTGCTGGCCACCGGACAACTGGGTGGGCCGGTGCGCTTCCCGCTCGCTGAGTCCCACCAGCGCGAGCATCTCCCGCGCCTTGCGGCGGCCCGCCGACGACGACGTTCCGTTGTAGAGGGCCGGCAACTCCGCGTTCTCGAGGGACGTGGTGCGGGCCAGCAGGTTGTAGTTCTGGAAGACGAAGCCGATGTCGTGGTTGCGGACCCACGCCATCTCGTCGGACGAAAGCTCGCCCACGTCCGTGCCGTTCAGGCGATAGCGGCCCGAGGTCGGCCGGTCCAGAAACCCCAGCAGGTTCATGAGGGTGGACTTGCCGGAACCCGAAGGCCCCATGAGCGACACGATCTCGCCCTCGAAGACCGTGAGCGAGACGCCCCTGAGCGCCTCCACCTTCTGCTCGCCAAGATCATAGACCTTGGTGACGTCCTCTACTTCGATGACGGGTGGACGGTCCACGGCGTCACAGTCCTCCGAGGATCCGCGAGCGTACCCGAGACGTGGTGTTGGTGGCGCGTTTCATGGCCTCGGAGCGGATTCCCACGATGACCTGCTCACCCGCTTCGAGGCCAGAGACGATCTCCATGTTCCTGGCGTCGGTGGCGCCGAAACGGATGCGCTTCCGGGCAGGCTTGTCGTCCTGGTAGACCCACACGCCCCCCCGGCCTTCCAGCATCCACCGGCGCCTCTGTTCGGCGCTGGGCCGGCCCCGCCGGCGTCCGCCTCCCCGCCTGGGCATGTCGGGATAGAGCGCGCGAATGTCCCGGCCGCTCACCCTCAGGGCGGCGCCGGGAACGATGAGCACGTCCTGCCTCCTGGCAAGAATGATGGTGACGTTGGCGGTCATGCCCGGCTTGAGGGCCAGGTCCTCGTTGGGCAACCGGATCTCGGTATCGTAGGTGACGACGTTGTCCTTGATGAGCGGCGACGGGAAGATCCGCACCACCTTCCCCTTGAAGGTCCGTCCCGGGTACGAGTCGACCTGGAACTCCACCGCCTGATCGACCCTGACCTTGCCGATGTCCGCTTCGTCGACGAAAGCCGAGACCTTCATCTCCTCAAGCTCGGCGATCTTCACCAGCGGCGGCGACGACAGGCTGGCGGCCACGGTCTGGCCCGCCTCCACGGTCTTCTGGATCACCACGCCCGAGATGGGCGCCCGGACGACGCTGCGGTTGAGCCGCACCCGCGCCATTTCCAGCTCGGCCTCCGCCTGCTGCACGTCCGCGCGGATGCCGGCGATGACGGCCCGTTTGACCTTGACTTCGTCGACCCGGGCGGACTCTTCCTTGAAACGCGCCGTCGCCCTGTCGTATTCCGCCTTGATGGATTCGTACTGCTCGCGTGAGATGAGGTTCCGGCCGATGAGGTCCTTGTTGCGGCGGTGCTTCTCCCCCAGGTTCTGGACCGCCGCCCGGGTGCCCTCGATGCTGGCCGACACGCGGGACTTAAGCATCTCGACACCGGCGAGTTCCTTGGCGAGATTAGCCTTGGCCTTGGCCACCTTGGCCTCCGCCTGGAGCACCTGCGCCCGAAACAGGTCCTGGTCCAACCGGGCGATGAGGTCCCCCTGCTCGACTCTCATGGGCACGTCGACGGGAAGATCCTTGATGGTGCCGGACACCTGGGTGGACACGGTGACCGACGAGACCGGATTCACCGTGCCGGTAGTGGTGATGCGGGAGAAGATCTCGCCGGTCTCGACCTTGGCGAGACGGAAGGGGAACACTTCCTTCTCCTCCGCCGGAAGCAGCCGGCTGGTCAGCGAGGTCAGGCCCCCTCGGACGTTGCCGACGTTGCTCTCCACGAGCGCCGGATCGTACCAGAACAGACCCGCCCCGCCGGCCCCCAGCAGGACCAGGATCAGGGTAAGAATCCAAAGGAACCGCTTCATCGCTGTCGCTCTCATCCTCTCACGGTAGCCACACCCCAGTCATTAGACTGGGGACGGGTTCCTTCCCCGACACGGAGTTGGGAAGCCCATCTACGTGCCGCAATTTACAGCACATGGGGGGCGAAAGGGAATTGAAAGGTTGGGCGAACGGTGAAATCACCATCGGCGAGTTCGAGAGCGATATCCTCCAACCGATCCATCATCAAGTCAAACAAGCCATCTCGGTCTCGCGGAGGCGCCTCATGACGTTCTTCAAGTGCGACTATCTCCGTTGCGGTGAAGGGTGCGAACTCGTTCCCTCGCCACCCGCCGTGCGATCTGGTAGACCATGCACACGGCACACCGTAAACCCCTTCGCGGAGGCGACGCCCATGTTCAGCACACGTTACGACTACAGTCCGATCATCCACCGGCCGCGGCTGGAATGGCCG
>JAPOQB010000095.1 GCA_026710965.1 Deltaproteobacteria bacterium
AGTCCTGTTCGAGGAGAGGTTCGCGCCATGTCCGGTCATTCCAAGTGGAGCACCATCAAGCACAAGAAGGCGGCCAAGGACGCCAAGCGAGGCAAGCTGTTCACCAAGTTCATCAAGGAAATCACCGTGGCGGCCCGCATGGGCGGGGGAGACTTGACGAGCAACCCGCGCCTGCGCACGGCGGTGCAGACGGCCCGTGACAACAGCATGCCCAACGACAACATCGAGCGCGCCATCAAGAAGGGCACCGGCGAGCTCGAAGGGGTTTCCTACGAGGAGGTCAGCTACGAGGGCTACGGCCCCGGCGGCGCCGCCTTTCTGGTGCAGGTGCTGACCGACAACCGCAATCGGACGGTGTCGGACATCCGGCGGATGTTCAACAAGCATGGCGGGAGTCTGGGAGAGACGGGCTGCGTGGCCTGGATGTTCGACAACAAGGGCCTGATCGTCGTGTCCAAGGAAGCGGTGGAGGAAGAGGAGTTGCTGGCGCTGGCCCTGGAGGCCGGGGCCGAGGATATGACCGAGAGCGACGACGTGTTCGAGATCGTCACCCAGCCGGAGGATTTCGCCGCCGTTCGAGAGAGTCTCGAGAACGGGAAGATCCCCATGGCTTCCGCCGAAGTCGCCATGATTCCCAAGACCACCACCGCGCTCGGCGGGAAGGAAGCCGAGCAGACCCTCAGCCTCACCGAGGAACTCGAAGACCACGACGACATTCAAAGCGTCGCGGCCAACTTCGACATCCCCGACGAGATCCTGGAGCAGGCCGGCTGACGTCATCGGAGACGGAAACATCGAAACGATCCTGGGCATAGACCCCGGAACCCTCAAGACCGGCTGGGGTGTGATCCGCGCGGATGGAGCCCGCCTGCGGCACGTCGCCCACGGCACGGTCCGAAGTTCTCCCAGGCAATCCCAGGACCGGCGCCTCCACCGGATCTTCACGGAGCTGGCCGAGGTCATCCGGGAACACGAGCCCACCCACGTCAGCCTGGAGAAGGTCTTTCTGGCGCGCAACGTCCAGAGCGCGCTCAAGCTTGGCCAGGTGCGCGGGGTAGCGCTTCTGGCCGCGGCGGAACGCGACATCGCGGTGTCCGAATACAACGCCGTGCAGGTGAAGAAGGCGTTGACGGGGTATGGGCACGCGGGCAAGGGCCAGATGCAGCAAATGGTGACGGCCATCCTGGGCCTTGCGGACGAACCAGAGGAGGATGCGGCCGACGCGCTGGCGGCCGCCATCTGCCACGGGCATCTCTGCGCCTTCGGGGCCGGCGTCATGGCCGCGACGAACCGGCGGGGGAGGGGATTGCGCTGGCAGGCGGATGCCCTTCCCGGCGGCAAGAGCTGAGTCATGCGGGTCCCGCGGGGGCCGCATCGAAAGCAGGCATCGTTGAACCATCCCGAGTCCCGTCGTGATCGCTAAGGTTCGCGGAACACTGGACCACAAGGCGCCGGGCGAGGTCGTCGTGGACGTCGGCGGCGTCGGTTACCAGTTGTTCACGGCGCTGAGCGTGTTCTACCGGCTGCCGGAGGTGGGAGAGCCCGTGACGCTGCTGGTGTACACCCACGTCCGGGAAGACACGCTCCAGTTGTTCGGTTTCTTCGACCCGGCGGAGAAGCAGGCCTTCATGCTGCTCACCGGGGTGTCGGGCATCGGCCCCCGGCTGGCCCTCAACATCCTGTCGGGCATGGCCGCCGGCGAGCTGTTGGGCGCTCTGAGGGACGGCGACGTCGCCCGGCTGGTGACGATCCCGGGGGTGGGCAAGCGCCTGGCGGATCGCATGATCGTGGAGCTGCGTGATAGGATAGATACGCTCCCGGATGCCACCCCGGCCACGGCGGCCGATCCCGGGATCCGCGGCGACGCCCTGTCCGCCCTGGTGAACCTCGGCTACCGCCGCGCGGATGCGGAGCGGGCCGTGCGCCAGGTGTTGAGCGAGGGAGCCGCCGAATTGGAAACCGTGCTCAAGGAAGCCCTGCGTACGCTCAGCCGGTAGCCGGCCGTACAGCGGAACCACGCGTTCATGGAAGACAGGACCACATCGCCCTCCGGCACCGAGGAGGACGTCCTTTACGATTCCAGCCTCCGGCCCCGGCGGTTCAGCGAATATTTCGGCCAGGAGAAGGTCAAGGCCAACCTCGCAGTGGCCATCACCGCCGCCAAACGGCGCGGCGACGTGCTGGACCATCTCCTTTTCCACGGCCCTCCGGGTCTCGGCAAGACCTCCCTGGCGCATCTCATCTCCCGGGAGATGGAGGTGGACATCCGGCCCACCTCCGGTCCGGTCATCGAGCGGCCCGGGGACCTCGCCGCGCTGCTCACCAACCTCGATTCCGGAGACATCCTGTTCATCGACGAGATCCATCGCTTGAACCACGTGGTGGAGGAGGTGCTGTACCCGGCGATGGAGGACTACCAGGTGGACGTCATGATCGGGCAGGGACCCGGCGCCAAGTCCATCAAGCTGGAACTCAAGCGGTTTACGCTGATCGGCGCCACCACCCGTTCCGGCCTGTTGACCCCGGCGTTGCGCAACCGGTTCGGCGCGGTGTTCCGGCTCGACTTCTACGAGGCCGGGGTGCTGGCGAAGTTGCTCGCCCGCTCCGCGTCGCTCCTGGGCGTGGGCGGCGACGACGCGGGCTTCGCGGAGATCGCCCGCCGCTCCCGTGGCACGCCGCGGATCGCCAACCGCCTGCTGCGGCGGGTGCGGGACTACGCGGAAGTCCACGGCGAGGGAAGGGTCACCCGCCCGGTGGCGTGCAAGGCCCTGGAGATGCTGGAGGTGGATGAGCAGGGTTGCGACAAGATGGACACGATGATTCTCACCACCATCATCGACAAGTTCGACGGCGGGCCCGTGGGACTCGATACCCTGGCGGCGGCCATCGGCGAGGAGCGGGGCACGGTCGAAGACGCCTACGAGCCGTATCTGATCCAGGCCGGATTTCTGGAGCGCCGGCCGCAGGGCCGGGTCGCCACCCCGGTGGCCTACCGGCATCTGGGACGATCCCAGTCCGCGTCGCGGGTGGACCGGGAGAAGCGGCAGAAGCGGCTGCTGTGAGGGTTCGGCTTGTTCTGCCCGACTCGATCCGCACGCGGTTGAGGGCCATCATTTCTTTTGTGCTTTACGGGTGGAAGCGATAGAACGGTGTGACACCGTATACGGGTCAGGTCACTCCAATGAGCACGGTCAAGACCGGCGAAGAACAGGCGGAGACGCTTCGATCGGACGAACGCAAGCGGCGCAGGCGCGAAGGGTGGGTGATCCTCATCGCCGCCCTGATGATCCTGTTGTTCGCGTTCTTCGAGGATATCCTGCCGGACGTCGCGGCGGACTACTCCCTCACCAGCAACATCGCCTTCTTTCTCCTGGTCAACATCAACATCATCCTGTTGGTGCTGCTGGTCTTTCTGGTCGCCCGGAACCTCCTGAAGCTGGTCCTGGACCGGCGGCGGCGCATCCTGGGGTCCCGTCTTCAGGGCAGGCTGGTGTTGGCGTTCATCGGCATCTCGCTGGTGCCCACCGTGATGTTGTTTCTCATCGCCGAAAGCTTCGTCACCCGCTCGGTGGACAAGTGGTTCGACTCCCAGATCGTGAACGCACTCAAGGGCTCCCTCGATATCAGCTCGACCTACTATCAGAACTCCGCCAACAACGCGCTTTTCTTCGCCCGGCAACTGAGCCAGCGCATCGGTGACGGGGAACTCTTCGAACCGAAGAAAGCCGAGGGCTTGAAGCGTCTCGTGGAGGAAAAGCAGCAGGAATACAATCTCGGTACGGTGGAGGTCTACAGGCCGGACGGGACCGCGCTGGTGAAGGCCTTCAACGACCAGGTGCCCACGGGTGTCACGGTAAGCCCGCAGGCGGACTTCCTGAACAGCGCCCTGCGGGGCCTCGAGGTCACCCGGACCCAACCGCTGGGCGAGGGCGATGTGCTGCAGGGCGCGGTGCCGGTGTACGGCGAGGGCAGACGGATCATCGGGGTGGTGGTGGTGGACTACTTCGTACCCAAGAGCATCAGCAAAAAGGCCGAGCAGATCTCCCGGTCGTACGAGGAGCACAAGCACCTGGCCATCCTGAAGGAGCCGGTGAAGCAGACCTACATGCTCACCCTGCTCCTCATCACCCTGGTGATGATCTTCGCGGCGACGTGGTTCGGCCTCGCCCTCGCCAAGGGCATCACCGTGCCGATCCAGCGGCTGGCCGAGGGTACGCACGAGGTCGCTCACGGCAACCTCGATTATCGGATCGAAAACAGCGGCGACGACGAGATCGGCACGCTGGTGGCGTCCTTCAACCAGATGACCGAGGATCTCAAGCATACCAACTCCGAGCTGGATCAGCGCCGGCAGTACATGGAAACGCTGCTGGCCAACATCACCGCCGGGGTGATCTCGGTGGATCGTTTCGGCCGGGTGACCATCGTCAACAAGGCGGCGGAGCAGACCCTCGGCATCGAGGCGGCGGACGTGCTTCACCGGCAGTACGAGGATGCGTTGCGAACCGTCGAGCTGCAGCCGTTGCTGGACGTGATCGAACAGGTGAAGGGGGGCATGGGCGTGGAACGCGTGGTCCGCCTCGGAGGGCCGGACAGCAGCCGGACGCTCATGACGGCGGCCGCCAGCCTCCAGGACGACAGTGGCAACACCCTCGGCATCATGGTTTTCATGGAGGACATCACCGAGATCCAGAAGGTCCAGCGCGTGGAGGCGTGGCGCGAGGTGGCGCGCCGTATCGCTCACGAGATCAAGAATCCGCTGACACCGATCCAGCTCTCGGCGCAACGTTTGCGCAAGCGCTACGAGAACGTCCTGGACGGCGACGGGTCGGTCCTCGACAAATGCACGTCCACCATCATCCGCCAGGTGGATGAGCTCAAGACCCTGGTGAACGAGTTCTCGAAC
>JAPOQB010000333.1 GCA_026710965.1 Deltaproteobacteria bacterium
GCGGGCGCCCTGCGCTCACGACGACGCCGTGTCTTCCAGCAGCAACAGCCCCATCCCCGTCAGCATGGGGGCGTAGTAGTTCTCGTGCACCAGCTTCACTTCCGGGGACATGGCGCCGCGCATGCCCAGCCACATGATCATCTCCACCGCCTCGGCGCCGCCCTGCACCATGTACTCGTGGTGGGACAGCGCCACCAACTCCTCCGGGCCGTTCACGATGCGCTCCATAAAGCGCCGGTCCCACTCCTCGTTGCGAAAGCCGAAGCGCTCACCGTGGAGCTGGTGCGACAACCCGCCGGTGCCGAGGACGGCCACGCGGATGTCTCTGCGGTAGCTCTCCACGGCCAGGCGCAAGGCCTGCCCGAGCTTCCACAGCCGGCGCGCGGTGGGCAGCGGGTGCTGCAACACGTTCACCGCCACCGGCACGACCTTGATGTCCCAACGCGGCTCGTTGGACCACAGCAACGGAAGCGGGGTCAGCAGCCCGTGGTCCACGGACAGCTCCTGGCACACGGTCATGTCGAACTCGCTCTCGCGGATCAGCGACTCGGCCACGTGCCAGGAGAACTCCGGGTCGCCCGGCACGGGCTCCAGCGGGCGCGGACCCCATCCCTCATCGGCCGGCGGATAGCTGTCGGCCACGCCCAGGGCGAAGGTCGGGTACTTGTCGAAGAAGAAGTCCGAGCCGTGGTCGTTGTAGATGAAGATGGCCACGTCGATGCGGGCCTGCCGGAGCCACTCCATGGCCGGACGGTAGCCGTCGAACAAGGGTTTCCATTCCGGCGCTTCCTGCTTGCCCTGGTCGAATGCCGCACCCGCCGCCGGCACGTGCGACGACCCTATTCCCGCGACGATCCTGCCCATGCTACCTGGCCCCCTGGACCTTTCTGGTGCCGAGGAACTCCTCGAGGCTCTGCCCGCGGAACGCCGCCCCGATGTGCTGCAGGCTGTCGCCCGTCACCGAGCCCATCTTGTACATGACGTAGATGTTGGCGCCGCCCTCGCGCGCCAGCGCCAGCCAGTCCTTCTCGCCGATCTTGCGCTTCTCCCAGTCCGTGAGGCCGAAGCGATCCATCAGCGCCTCCGCGTCCTCCTTGAAGGCCGCGCGGTTCTCGGCCTTGTTGAGGGAAAAGAAGAACTTGTTGAGACGATAGCCCTTGCGCGACTGGGTACCGTCGAACACGTAGGTGCCCGCAATGCTCTCCGACTCCTCGCCAGACTGGCTCATGGACGCTCCCTCCTGAAACAAAGTGAAACGCCGAACATAAGATGATTCGGGTACCCGGTCAACTCCGCCTTCCCTCGCCCGGCCATTGATTTGACACGTCGGCAACACGGTTGTTAGTGTCCTCGCTGGCACATCGGCGGTGAGCACGCCGCCGCAGACCCAAGGAGAACTCGAACATGCCGGGACCTCGATTCGAAGACGTGACCGTGGCCAATGGAGCGGAAGCCTTTCTGGCGCAGATCAACGCCAATCCCGACGTGGACTACATCTTCGCCAACACCGGCACGGACCACGGCCCGATCCTGGAAGCGCTGGCCAAGATGCACCGGAGCGAGTCCAAGGGAGCGGAGATCGTCGTGGTGCCCCACGAACAGGCGGCGGTGTCCATGGCCCACGGGTACTACTGCGCTTCCGGCAAGCCCCAGGTGGTGCTGGTGCACACCCTGCCCGGCACCGCCAACGGCCTCGGCGGGCTCATGAACGCCAAGGCGTGCCAGGTGCCGCTGCTGTTCGTGGCCGGAAGGACCCCGGTCACCGAGGGCGAGGTGGCCGGGGGCAAGAGCCGGCACATCCACTGGCGCCAGGAGTCCCGGGACCAGGGCAGCATCGTGCGCGAGTTCGTCAAGTGGGACTTCGAGAACCGCGCCAACGAGCAACTCGGCGCCATCGTGCCGCGGGCCTTCAAGATCGCCATGGCCGAGCCCCGGGGTCCGGTGTACCTGTCGCTGCCGCGGGAGTGGCTCTACGAGTCCATGGAGAGCACCCGGGTGTCGGCGGATGTGTTCAAGCCGCCCACCAAGTACCAGACGCCCATGGAGGACCTCGCGCAGGCGGCGGAGACCCTCGCCGCGGCCGCCGACCCCGTCATCCTGACGCGCTACGTCGGACGGAACCCCGCGGCGGTGCAACCGCTCGTCGAGTTGGCCGACCTGCTGGCGATTCCGGTGGTCCAGCATCCGCAGTCGCCGTACATGAACTTTCCGTCGAGCCACCCGTGTCATGCCGGCCACGACATCGACAGCCACATCCAACAGGCGGACGTGGTCTTTCTCATCGACATCGA
>JAPOQB010000827.1 GCA_026710965.1 Deltaproteobacteria bacterium
GCTCACTCCAAATGCGTCGCACCCACCGTGCGCAAGCTCAACCGCAATCCACGCCTCGTCTTCGACTACCTCAAAATGACCGCCAATACCCTAAACCACTCAAAACCCGAAACTTCCAACGTGAGAACAAATTAGCCGTGCCGCCGGGCGCGGTGCTGGCGCACGCAGTTCCTTTGAGCGCAACCTTGCCGGGCGCAAGTCTGTCGGGCGCAAGCCATGGGCCTGTCCGGGGAGGTGGAGCCGGAGGCGTTTCAGAAAGCACTCGAAGGCCACGTCCCGGGCGGGCGGCAGTTGGGCAAGAAGGCACGCGACGGTTGCATGCATCACCGCCCGGGCATCGACGTGACCCTGTCGGCGCCGAAGTCGGTGTCGCTCGCCGCGCTGGTGGGCGGGGATCGTTGAATCGTCAAGGTGCACGACAAGGCGGTGAACCGCACCCTCGACTGGATCGAGAACAAGGCCATCCAGACGCGCATGGCGGACCCGGTCACTGGGGCGATGATCCGCAAGGGCAATCAGAAAATGGTGGCGGCCAGGTTCAGCCGCGCCGGCTACCGGGCCGAACTGATCACCGACAATGCTGGGGAACTCGCCGATCATCTGGAACGCGCCAGCGGGGAGGGGGTCTCGGCGCTGGACGCGGCGGCTCAGGCCGCCACCGAGAGGGCCATTGTCAGGGAGTTTCACGATCTGGCGCACGACGGAGCCCCGGACAAGGCCATCGAGAGATACTGGCGCGGTGCCGAGATCGAGAAGAAGCCGGACCGTCAGATCGCCGGGTGGGGGGGCGGCATTCGAAACCGTGGAGCCGCCCATGCCCGGGACGGGCCGCGCGGTGGCCGCCGATCCGGCGCCGGGGAAGGACGACAGAGTGTCGCCTGAGCGCGAGGCGGAATTGGACAAGGAGCGCGAGCCCATCGAGCTTGAGATGGGCATGTGAGCATTGCGGTGGCGCCAGCGGAGGGCTGGCCGCGATTCCGCCACGCGCCGGGGTTCGCTGAATCCGCCCGGAACGGGCCGAAATCGAGGCTATCGCCGGTTCCCGTGTTCGAAATACCGCCGCTGTGTGGCCTTGAGCGCGATCGGGCAGGGTCATTGCCCGTTCACGGCACTGTCAGCGCCGGACCCGAAACAAACCGGCTGCCATCATCGAAGATCAGGTGCGCCTCACCGGCATTCCCCGCGCGACCTGGACAACCGGCACATCTTTCCGCCGATACAACGGCCTGCTTTGTCGCGATGGTTGTGTCTTGGGAAAACCCGATTGAAGCCGCGCCATGGCGTTGCCGGTTCGCTCCGAAGGTTTGCTCTGCCCTCTTGGGAAGAGAAATTTTCGCCCACACCGGTCAGCCGTCGGCGGCCTCTTGGGAAAAGTACTTTCCGGCCACGCCCGTCAGCCATCGGCAGCCTCTTGGGAAAACCACTTTCCGGCCACGCCCGTCAGCCATCGCAGCCTCTTGGGAAAACCACTTTCCGGCCACACCCTTCGACCGTCTGCAGCCTCTTGGGAAAACCTGCTGCCGAGCGTCCCCGGCGACCCGGTTTCCCTGCGATTAGCGGCACGCGCTCAGCGGTCTTCGGCCCGCCGCCGCGCCCCGGCCAGCCCGCCCGCGGCGCACCCGGCCGATGCCGCGGTGACGACATCGACGAGCAGGCGCAGAAAGTCCACCTGCCGGGGCGGTTCCGCCACAAGCCGGGTCTCGCCCAGTCGGCCCGGAACAGGCCGAAATCGTGGATTTCGCCGGTTCCCGCGTTCAAAATACCGCTGCTCCGTGGCCTTGAGCGCGACCGGGCCGGGATAAGCCCCGTTCACGGAATTCCCGGTGCCCATACATCCGGTTCCACGCCCTGGACGGCGTGATCTCGATTGCGCTCGCGCACTCGGTGCAGCGCCGCGGCGAGACCGCCTCGACCGGTATACTTTTGCAAGCAACACGGCTGCGATACCGGAGACGAACCATGCGATGCCGATTTCTCTTTTCCATACTGTTTCTCGTCGCCGCCACCGCATCGGCACAGGAGGACCTGCTGGCGTGCGTGGACCCGGACGTCAGGGCCGGACTGCTGCCCGGGCTGGCCGAAGAAACGACGGTGGTGAGCCGGGACTTCCCGGAATTGCTGAGCGGGGTCGCGCCATCGGATGGGCTTGAGTTCATCGGCAGTTCCGTAGCGCCGTTCGAGACCACCGCCGCGTACAAGACAGGGCTTGCGACCGGCGATGCCTTCGGTACCGCCGCCGGGATGCTGGACGAGGCCGGCTGGCGCCTGTTTGAGATTCAGACCCCTGTCAGCGGCGGGTTCGTGACAAGCGCGCAGCCGACGCCGCAGTTCGGGACGTTTTGCCGGGACGACCAGGCGCTCCATGTTGTGGCCGCCGAGGTCGAGGGCGCGACGTACGTGCGCCTGTCGCTCTGGCCGGATGTCGGTCCCTGCGAGGAAATCCCGGGGGGTATGGACAGTTTCGCCTTTCCGCCGACGGGCGAGCCGGACCTGTACGAACACATGCCCACACTCGTGATTCCCGAAGAGGCTGCGGTGCTGAACCCCTCCGGGGGCTACATTATCGGCGCCGGCGGGTTCCCCGGCACGGGCCGATCGGTCGGCACCAAAATCGAACTGGAAACGAACCTGTCGGCGCAGTCGCTGCTCGAACACTACGGGCAGCAACTGGAGGATCAGGAATGGCGTCTCGACACGGCGTGGTCGGGTGAGTCTTCCAGCGGCTCGGCCTGGACACGGTCGCCGGACGGCGGTCCGGAGCTCGCCGGACTGCTGGACATGCTCGCGCTGGCCGGCTCAGGCTACCGGGCATCGTTTCGCGTCGCGTTGCGGGACTCCCAATAGCCCGCCGGGCTGCGCCGCCGCGCGCGGCAGACGCTGCGCACGGCAGGCGCTGTGCTGTCCCGATCCGGCCACGCGCACAGCGTCCGGCGACAGCGCCAGCCTCATGCGCTGCCGCCAAAACCGGCCGCTTCGTTGTGCAAGAATTCACCCGCCCGGTCGATTGGCAACGCGTTCGCCGGACTCCGCCCCAACCCGGACTACCCTTTGCCGGTCCACCATCCGATCAGCGAACCCACGATCAGGCCCGCACGATGCGCACGACGCCGGTGCTCCTGCGCCCATGATTTTTCCTGGGCCACCCTCAAGTCGCGTCCCCTGCTTTGCAGCCACCGCGTGAGCTGCCTCACTTGACGCGGGGACTGCATCTCCAGGCGCAGGTTCACCGCGCCGTTGCCGTCGGCGGGAATGCCGCGCTTCTTCACGCCCGCCACCGGATCGTCGAGAAATTCCACCACTTCCTCAAGCCAGAACTGAATCTGAAACAGCGTCTCCTCGTAGATTTCCACCAGAAGAACCCAGCCCTCGAAGTCCTCCTCGTGCGGCTTCAGCCGCCGCACATCGTCATAGCCGTCCAGGAGCCCTTCCAGTTCCGCGTTCAGGCGACTCGCCACTTCATGAAAATACTCGTCCGCTTCATGGGTCAATCGGCCCAGCCCTTCACTGATCGCTTCACCGAATGCAACCACATGATCCGTGAGCAGCTCCGTGTGCTCGTCGACCAGACCGAAAATGTCGGACACCTCGCCGGCCTCCACCGGCACCTCGTCCATTCGTTTTCCCAACCTCTCGGCCATCGGGCGGAAATGTTCGCCCAGCACGACCAGCGGTCGGGGAACGGGATCATCGGTCATTTCGGCAGTCTCGCATTCGTATCGGAACCAAACAATCGGGAGCAACGGGTGAACCCGCCCGGATACTATATCAACGATCCCGATCGCGATTCCGCGCCCGAATTCGGGTCATGGGCACCGCGACGCCAATGCCCCTCTGGCCCCGCAACGGCCCTGCCTCGGCGAACAACAGACCGCGGTGACACTCGGACCCATAAACGGCTTCACCGGCTGGCGCGTCAATCGAGAGCCATGCGAACACCTCCCGCAAGCGAACCCCCCGGTGAATCCGCGACCGAGACAACGCGCCGCCGCCTCGCCACCGATCACGGCTTCCGCGGGTTCGAATTCAACGACGGCATCGCGAAGACGAATTCGGGCGAGCTCTTGGAATACAGGAGTTTCCTACACTGTTGAAGTCTAGAAAAATATGTTACACATCATCAATTTATATGAACATCGTCTTGATGGACAAGAGTGATGCATTGGACGAGTAAGCAAACTGAAAGCGTAGTGAATACAATTTCGGCGTAGTCGCGGCGATCCGTGTCGTCGACAACCGTTCCGGTGCCGGGGGATGAGTGTAACCGTTCCGGCGTCGGGGGATGAACTGGAACTTGGCGCCCGCAAGGCAAGGCATCAAGCCAAGTTTCCGCTGGCACGGTGTCGCCATCCCCCTATCACGGAACGGTTACGGGGATGAACTGGAACTTGGCACGCCAGAGCCAAGGCATTACGCTAAGTTTTCGCCGTTGCTTCGCCGCGTTCCCGCTAATGCCGCTCACGAACGCCGAACGGCCGTGTCAACACTATGGATTTTCGCCGGACAGTGGCGTCCAAAAGAGTAATGTTCGGGACATCCGTTGTCCGAGGTTGCTTCGCCGCTTGAACCTGCTCCGTAAATCAACGGTGAATCTGTCACGTCATCGCCGTGACAGATAACTCGCCAGCAGTCCGGGGTGCAGGCGTTGCAGTTCTCGTCGAAGTTCCATTTCCTCGCCCTTGCCTATGGTCAACTTAAGCAGCACGGCAAACGCGGCCTGCGGGGCGCCGGTGGTTTCCGGCACCGGCATCAACTCGGCGATCTTCGGTTCGTGGATCAGCATCCACGCCGGGAACCACGATGGAGACGTCAGGGATTCCAGATCCTGGTCCTGCCAGCGTTCCCAGCCGTCGCAAAGGACGGGGTCCGGGACCGCCCTATGATCCATCAAGCCCTGAAAACGGTCCGGTGCGGACCAGCAGAGTTTGAACCACAGTCTCGCGGCGTCTTTCCAGCGGCGCTGGCGCCAGACGGCTTCCGCGATCCTCTCAAGCAGGATGGGCTGGGCCGAAAAATCCGGCACGGCAAGAATGCAGCGCTCCACCGACAACCAGTCCTCGGACCTAAGGTAGGCGTAGCTCGCATGACGGTCGGGTGATTTCGGGTTGAACGGGCTGCCGGCCAGGGCTCGGCCGA